>DBCW01000077.1:0-23705 GCA_002293265.1 Eggerthellales bacterium UBA948 | reverse complement strand
TTGTTGATCCTCCGGTTGTTGATCCGCCTGTCGTGGATCCGCCGATTGTTGATCCTCCGGTTGTGGATCCGCCGATCGTGGATCCGCCTGATCCAATTGAACTTGACGATCCGATAATAATTGAAATACCGGACACACCAAAACCGAATTCAACACTTCCTAAAACTGGTGAAAGTATTATGTATCGCTTACTTTTAATGTCTATAGCTGCGCTGTCAGGAACATTGTTCATGGTCTTTTATTATCAAGTTAAACGGAAAAGCAGAAAAATAAAAATACCCAAGAATCGTAGGTCTTTTTAAACGTTTAATTCTATTTTGCAACTGTATTTATGAGGTGTAATTGAAGGGTCTTTCCAGAAATAGTTAATTTGCAAATCGTGTGGTACGCTTTGGGAAGATCCTTCAACTACGCCTCATATTTATAGCAAAGCCGTAAGCGTGATTAGCATTTGTTGCGCTGAACCCTAAACCTTCGTTGCACAATAAACGAAGCAACTAAACAAATACCTAAACTAATAGCAATAACTGCAAGCATCAACCCCACATTGGTATCGCCCGTTTTTGGCAACACAGATTCTTTGGGTTTATCAACTGTTTTTGAAGTTGAATCCATAACAACGACGCTTTCAATCTTATCTTGCGGAACTACGAGTTTTGGCTCTTCAGGATCCGGGACCACAGGTTTAGGATCAGGAGTTATTGGATCAGGTTCGGGAACAACAGGGTCCGGTTCTATTGGGTCTGGGTCTGACGGAGTGGGATCAGGTTCGGGTACGACTGGATCCGGTTCTGGTTCTATTGGGTCTGGGTCCGGTTCTATTGGGTCTGGGTCTGGGTCTGGGTCTGGAACGATAGGATCCGGGGGTATAACCTCTCTAGGTGCCCACAGAGCGTAAACAACAGTGGGAGTCATGATGTCTGCTTCATCGGATATCTCCATACCCTCTTCAGAGCCTAAACGCCAACCTAGAAATGTATAACCTTCGCGAACAGGATCGATTATTCGTGCGTCTTTAAACTTGCTGGCAACCGGGATACCAACAACATGCGGATTGGTCGCTCCGGCGTAGTTGTAGTTGAAGGTGAGTGATGTTGATCCGAGGTTTGCGCCGGGCGTGTAGTTGATATCGTAGTTGTTATAGCCGCGTACAAGTGGTGTAGTCCATGCAGTTGATTTGATTCTTTGCTGATATATCGGATAGTTTGTTGTGTCGGCAGGAGTAACGAGTTGCATTCCGGAAGCCTTGTTGTTGGAAAAAGTAACGCCGGAAGCAACATTGAAATCCGAGTATCTTGCAACAAAAACGCCACCACCGTTTTCTGATGCGGTATTGTCGGTTATTTTGCCGCTGAGAAAGTCTATATGACCTCCGCTTTCTCCCCAAACACCGGCTCCGTTTTGCGCCGTGTTGCTTGTGATGCTACCACCATCCAGAACATATGTTCCTCCGCTGAGAACTGCGACTCCTCCACCGTTTCCGCCTACGTTGCTATTGTGATGAATCGAACCTCCCCATAGTGCAAAATAAGCTGCATCGGCAACGGCAACTCCTCCACCGTTAGACGGCGAGTTATTGTTGGCAATCTCTCCGCCTTCCATGGTGAACTCGCCCTCACCACCTATGTACACTCCATAGCTGTTTGCTGCAGAGTTGTTTGATATTGAACCTTCTTGCATGACCAATGAAGCATTTGCGGCCACATTAATACCATGGCCTGAGCCATTGGCAACATGTGTTACGGTAACACCATTTATGGTTAAGTTGCCGCCCAGCATTATCGTTGCAAATCCATTTGCCCCAAAAAGACTGTAATTCCCGGTGAGAGTTATGTTTTTCCCACTTGGAATTTGCAGAGATCTGGTGAGAGTTATATTGCTTTCAAGCGCCATAGTCTTAGGATCTGAGCCTGCTGAATCGATCTCGCTTTGTAAGCTGAGTTCACTATCGATTGCCATTGCATAAACAATTATGTTCTTCGTACTCTTTGTACTTTTTGTAGCTTCTGAGGAACTCTTAGAGCTTCCGGCATAGATATTTGCAGGCAAACTTGGTGTGAAAATAAATGCCACTGCTAAAACAGTAGCCAATATGCAAATAATCAAACCATAAGCTTTAGATTTCCTTGGTCTTGGCGTGCTTGCTGCCATTTTGACCCCCCTTGGTACCCTGTATTGCATGGGCCCAAACAACTTAACCCATGATGCATTAATGCTTGTGCAATCTTGCAATATATAGATTTTAATGAATATAGGTACGTTGCGTCAATACATTCCCAACCGCAATCCCTCTTTAGGCACTATATCGACACTTCCTTTGGAAAAGGTTCGTTTCGCATGATGTTCCACATGTGGTCGATGTATTTGTAGGTGTAATATCCCTCAAAGTGGTGGTAATAAAACACGCCTTTGTTGGTTAGGCTGTAAATGCCATCTTTCTTTTTGAGCATGCCGAATGCTGTCCCCAGCCATAATTCTAAACCGTACATCTTGTTTAGTTCCTCGCCAAAGAAGTCTTTGAAATCTTGTTCATGCAAGTGTGTGGTATAGAGTCGCCAAAACAGCCAATAGATCATTCTTTGCCTTTTTGTGAATCTGGTAGTAAGCGCCGTTGGCAGCTCACCGGAGTTGATACGTGCCTCGTAAGCTTCCGGCGAAAACGTATTAACCTTGAATTGGTTTGCCAAAAGCGAAGTAGCAGAGCAGCCAAAGCCCAAAAAATTATCGCGTGTCATCGAGGAATACTTATCCACGCCCGGCTTGCCAAAAGTCCAGATCGAATCGCGCACATATCCTTGTTCCATGCAATAGTTTGCGATTTTGTAGAGCAGGCTTTTCTTCTGCTGCTTGTCCATCTTCTTGACGTTGCTTTTCGAAAATGCAAAATCGATAAACGGGTATAGCGCTATGTGGTTGGCACCGCTTGCAAAGGCAGTGTCGATATCGGCTTTAATCGATTCAAATGTCTGCCCCTCCAAAGCAAAAATGAAGTCCATCGCCACCGTGTCAAACGGCACAGCTTGAATGGTCTCAAATACTTGACTGTAGTCAAAATGGTTCCTGCCCAGGATTGACAAAGTTGCCGAGTCAAACGATTGCACGCCTATGCTGATGCGTGTAACTCCGGCAGTCTTGAGTTTTTTGAACGTCTCAACTGTCACGTCATCGGGATGTAGTTCAACGCCAATACCATCGGTTATGTCAAAATACTCTTGGAGTTTGTTGATGATTGCTCCAATTTCATCTACTAGCAGAGCCGGAGATCCTCCGCCAAAGTACAAACTTGTGGCAGCTTGCTTCTTGCTCAGGCTGTGATTTTCCAAAGTGGATTTTGTGTGATCTCCGCAAACTAGATCGATCTCTCGCAAAAGCTGCTGAACATATTGCTTGGCAGTCTCACTTTGATAAGGGTGTTTGCAATAAGGACAAAACGCACAAATGGATCTACAAAATGGAATATGCACATAAAGCCCGAGTGATCTTACGCCCTGGTAGCTTAAAGCATGGTCGTATTCATTTGTAAATTCAAAAGGCTTGATAGATCTGGTTAGCCACGCACGCGCTAAGGAAGCACCGATTGAATGCTTGTGCGACAGATTCCGTTCAGTTTGTTCCAGATCTGTTTGAACAGGCGACGGCACTACCTGGCGTAATGGCGTTGCCTGTTCGGGCATAGCTGGGGCAAACTGAACGGAAGATGGCGTGTAATGATTGAATCGTTGTTTCCTTAAGGATGTGAGAAGCCCCATTAAACCCTTATCCTTTCATCTGTCCAGGAATGCTTGTGTCAAAGTATTTACATGTCACTAATTTGTGCCGAGCAATTATAGAATACTTTTTACTATTTATGCTATACCAGCAATATTACTGCTTCTGTTATACATTTGCCTTATTCGCTTATCAAAACTTCATAAAGCATTTTCTGGTCAGATTCATTCATCACTGTTGGTTTGTAGAAAGCACTCTGTAGTGATAAAATGATTTCATATTGCAATCATTTTGCAATCGTCACTTCCTTAGGAGTAATAATGGCTAGTATTACTATTAGAAACCTTGACGAGACCACAAAACAAATGCTTAAAGACATTGCCAAAAACAACGGTCGCTCCGTCGAAAGCCAAGCAAGATATATCCTGGATTGCGCAGTAAAAGGAACTGTTGAATACCATACAATAAACTTAAGCTCGGCCGTAGAGCTGATAGAAAATAGCAGTCCAACAACCTCCTCTCAAAAGAAGCCCTTAAGTCTTGCTGATAAAATACACAACATTATGAGCGTCGATGGCTTTTATTTAGATGATTTTGAATTACCGACCAGAGATGAATACGCTCGTGAATTAAATCTTTAGGAAGCACCGATTAAATGCTTGTACTCGATACAAATGTAATCTCTGAGCTGATGAAAGACGCTCCTGACCCACAAGTAAAAAAGTGGTTTGAGAGGCTTTCAGATTCTGATTTTTATACAACAGTAGTCTCGGTGTCGGAAATTGGCGCAGACATAAATCTCCTTGATGAGGGCAAAAGGCGAGACTCGATTCAACAAAAGTCACGTTTAATTTTTAAAACCCTCTTTGCCGATAAAATACTTCCGTTCAATGAGAATTCGGCTGCTATATATGCAAAGATTGTACCGATCCGAAAAAAGAGTGGGAAACCAATCTCTGTGCTGAATGCCATTATTGCAAGTATATGCATAGAACATGAGGCCTCATTGGTCACTCGCAATACTACCGATTTTGAAGGCATTGGTCTTGAGCTAATTGATCCATGGAGCACACAGACAACTCAAAAAAATGCCGAGAATTAATCGTTACTTCCTTGAGCATTGTTATGCTAAACTATCTTGGCACACGGAGAAGTCGCGTAGTCCGGCCGAGCGCGCACGATTGGAAATCGTGTAGGCGTCAAAAGCGCCTCGAGGGTTCGAATCCCTCCTTCTCCGCCATATCATCAACCATCTATTGATAAACTCGCATGAGTTCGGTAGGTGGTTTTTTGATTGCCTAAAATGTCTGTTTATGTGGGCTTTTTCGTTTTGAGGGCTTAGGCTTGTAGCAATAGTTGGTGGTTGTGAGCGAGGCTTTAAGCAAGCGTAGGGATTTGAACACAGCCTTGTTTCGAACTATCTTTTAACGATTTGAGCTTAGGGGTGTGCATCTTTTAACGATTTGCTTTGGAATCGTTAAAAGAAAGAAAGCGGCTTTTTTAACAATTCTAAAGGCTTTGTTAGCAACCCCGCACTCAACGTATGGTTTACCGATTTCGACTAGCATTCCATTGATATGAACCAATAATCAGCTTATGCTGTAAGTAGAGCCGTAGCAAAAATGGAGGTGAAAAGGGATTGAGATATAAACATATGGGACAGATGATAGCCTCTTTGCGAAAAGAGAAGAATTACACCCAAAAAGAGTTAGCCGATACATTAGGCATCACCGATAAGGCGGTTTCAAAGTGGGAGCGAGGCATAGCGTACCCCGACATTTTACTGATTCCGAAACTTGCAGAAACATTAGGTGTCACTACCGATATTTTGCTTTCTGCTGCAGAGACTTCCGCTTCATCGAACAGCATTTTGGATCATCTTAAATCTGTGTCCGGAAAAGAGTGGTCAGATATAGTGGCTCTATGCCTTAAGTGCGTTGGCATTGTATTGGCTGCCGGATGCCTTTTGCTCAATCTTTTGGGAAGCAGATTAGATACAGTAGGAACACTGATAATTCTGAGCGTTGCAGTAATCTGTATTGGGATATCCAGCTTCAACGCCAAGTAGAAAACAGCCTGCCTGAAGGTGAGCCGTAAACCATAATGTATTCCTATGATGAAATTTAAGCGGTTATCTCGGTGCCGTTCCTGAACCTAAATGTCACTCTGCCGTCCCTATCGACCGTGGCGGTGTCGATGACCGCCAGCCAGAGCTTATCGTCAAACTCCGTAAGGACAAGTGGGCGGTTGGCAATATCCCTAATGAAGCCCTCGATGATTTTGGCCTTGCCGAGCCGCTGCAGCTTGGCGGCTTCCAGCTCATCCATTCGCTTTGAAGCCTCAGCGTGGCGCTCGAGGTAGGCATTGTTACGTGCTGACCACTCGGTCTGGTTGACAGCGGTTCGGGCGTTTTCGTAGATGGCTTTTCGTGATAGCTCAGTGACCACCTCAATTTCGTTTTGTAGTTCAGCGAGTTCGGCATCAATCGCTTTTGTATCGCAAAGGACGCTCTGGGCAAGCCTGCAATCCTGGGTTATACCGTCTCGACTCTCCATCAGGCGGTTGAATGCTGACAAGAACCGAGTCTTTATCTCATATTCTGTGATGTGTGGTGTTTGGCAGCCCTTGCCGGGCTTGCCTTGCCGCTTGTATTTATCGTTACATCTCCAGACTTCTTTGCGGTAGGTCTTATCCCCCTTGTAGCTACCCCAGACCTTTTTACCGAAATGCCCTCCGCAATCAGCGCAGATGAGCCTTGATGAGAATATGCTCGTTGAGCTTGTGACCTTTCCGAGGCTCTTTCGCCGCCCTATCTCAAGTTGAACCGTGTCGAATTCGTTGGGTTCAATGATGGCAGGGTGGCTGTCCTCAACGTAGTATTGCTGAACCTGCCCTTCGTTTTTAACCATCTTCTTGGTGAGGAAATCAGCGCAAAACGTCTTTTGCAAAAGCGCGTGACCTTTGTACTTTTCGTTGGTCAGGATTGACCGAACAACAGCACTTTGCCATGTGGTTTTGCCTGCTGGTGACGGAATGTTGTTCACGCTTAGGAACTTGGCGATTGCTGATGGTGTCTTGCCCTCCATATAAAGCCTGAAAATGAGCCGCACGATGTCGGCTTCGGCAGGCACAATCTGCGGCAGACCGTCCTCGCCTTTCTCATAACCTAAAAACTGCTTGTACGGCAGACTGACTTTGCCGTCTGCCATGCGCTTGCGCTGACCCCATGTTACGTTTTCAGAAATGGAGCGGCTCTCTTCTTGTGCAAGGCTACTCATGATGGTTATCAGCAGCTCGCCTTTAGAGTCCAGTGTGTAGATGTTTTGCTCTTCAAACCAGATTTCACAGCCGACCTCTTTCAGCTTGCGGACGGTGGTCAAGCTGTCCACGGTGTTTCTGGCAAAACGGCTGACTGACTTGGTAACGAGTAGGTCGAATTTACCCGCCAAACCGTCTGCCACCATCTGTTTGAAGCCCTCGCGCCGCTTGGTGTTGACCGCGCTTATACCCTCATCGGTATATCCGCAGACAAACTCCCACTCGGGGTGGCTCTGGATGAATTTGGTGTAGTAGTCCACTTGGGCATCATATGAGGTTTTCTGCTCCGAGGAATCGGTGCTGACACGCGCATAAAACGCCACACGCCGCCTGTAGCCTGAGTTGCGCTCCTGTGCTGAGAGAACGGGAGCGGTGGCGGGTATTACCCGTACATTAGCCATTGTCCACACCCCCCAACGCTCGCTTGCGGGCAGCTTGTTTCATCTCGTCTGTCCAACTCATCGCTCGGGAGCGGTTTTTCCAGCTAAGAGTTCGCTCTGTTCCGTTCTTAAACGTGAACACTAAAATGCCGTCATCAGGCACTGTGATACGCTCCACCTTGGCCGTGAATATGGCAGGGTCATGCTCGGTAAGCCCTAGAGCCTCGGCACACTTTTCTTTGAGGATATCATCGGGTATGCGCTTGGCGGCACACTCGTGCTTGCCTCGGTAGGTGTAGGTCGCACAAGCCCAGACCACTTTGGCGTATTTTGTTCCGGCGCCATTTATCTTGCGTCTGAACTTAGCTTTGCAGCGTCCGCAGACTATTAAGCCTGAAAACTCGCTTAATACACGCTCCCCAGGGTGATTAGCCAAAGCTGCCCGACGAGCCATTTCAATTTGAGCCGCTTCATATATCTCACGGCTGATAATCGGCTCGTGGTGGTTTTCAACGTAGAACTTCGGAAGCTCACCATTGTTTTTTACTTGGTGCTTGGTAAGGTGGTCGGTAACGTAGCCTTTTTGCAGGCACATGTCCCCGATGTACTTTTCATTTTTTAGGATTGAGCCGATAACACTTTCCGACCAGCGCCCACCGAGCTTGGTGGGAACGCCCAACCGTATCAGCTTTTTCATGATGGCGTTTTTTCCAAGCCCTGATAGGTAATCGGCAAATATCATCCGAACCACGGCGGCTTCCTCTTCAATGATGGTGAAACCCCCAGCCTTGTACTCGTAGCCGTAAATGCGGATGTTGTTTGAGGGCTTGCCCTCTTTGAAATCCTTGCGGATACGCCACTTGCAGTTCTCACTGACCGAGCGGCTCTCTTCTTGAGCGTAGCTTGCAAGAATGGTGAGCATAAGTTCCCCGTCGGCACTTAAGGTGTGAATCCGTTGTTCTTCAAAATAGACCCCGATGCCGAGTGCCTTTAACTCCCGCACCGTTTCCAAGAGCGTCACCGTGTTTCTGGCAAAGCGGCTGATCGACTTGGTGATAATCTCATCAATCAGTCCTGCCTTACAGTCAGCAACGAGCCGCATGAATTCCGGGCGTGAATCCTTGGTGCCGGTTTCCGCTTCGTCTGCATACACGCCAGCGTAGTCCCATTCAGGATTATCCTGTATTAGCTTGGCATAAAAGCTCACCTGGGCGGCAAGCGAGTGGAGCATCTCGTCTTTAGCCCCTGACACACGGGCATAAGCCGCTGTGCGCTTTAAGGTTGGCAGCGTAGGTTGCATCTCAATTTTCGTTATTCTTCTGTTCATACAAACCTCCTTCGCTACCATATATCACTCTGTTTTCCCTACATAGCAAGTCATTTTCGAGGTAAATACTCGACAGTGATAAACCGTATTTTTGAGCCAGTGTTGTCGATATTGCCGCAAGGTCACCGTGGCTGATAATGCCTTCTGTGAGCCACGTCTTAAAAACAGCCATCGCCGCTTTGTAGTGAAGGATTGCCTCTTCCTTGCTCATAGAAAAGTCCTCCGCGCCGCCCCAAAGCAAGTGCGAGAGCAGTATTTGCGGCCGGCGTTCCCGTAGGCTTCAAACTCTGTGCCACAGGTCTGGCAAACAAAGCGGTAGAGCGCCTTGCGGTTTATGGCTTCGGGATGAGCCTTCCACCAAGACATACGGCATTTGTCCGAGCAAAATCGCTTGTGCTTGGCTCCCTGCGTGTGACTGAGCAGGCATCCACAGTTGGCACAAAGGTCTGTGGCTGTTGGCTGTTCGGACTTTTTGGCAACACCGATGTTGTTTCGGCGGCAGAAAGACTTGATGGTGTTTTCGGATATATTGAGCGCACGGGCGATAGCGCTGTAGCTTTCACCCTTGGCGCGGCGTAAGCGAATTTGCTGTTTTTGTGCATCGGTCATCGGTATTCCTCCAGTCGGAGGGGAAAAGAAAAAGCGCCCCTCTACCGTCTACAGACAGAAGAGGGGCGCTTGCGTACCGAATATTCAGTTTCATTTGGGCAGCTTCAGTACCTGCCCGGCATAGATGGTGTTGGAAGTTAGGCCGTTAAGTGCCTTGATCTCAGGATAGCGCTCGCCATCTCCGAGCTTTTTGTTTGCGATGCCCCAAAGGGAGTCACCCTTAACCACCGTGTAAGTGTCATAGCTTGGAGCGGCATTGCCACCAACAACGGTCAGGAACTTTACGTTCACAGGACTCATGATGGCGTTTGTGCCGGTGACGTTTTTGTCGATGACGGCACGGTCTCCCTTGACCTCTTTCACAATCCAGTTTTGGGATTTGACCCACGTGGGTATTGCACCTCCCGTGTAGTAGGTGGCATCTTTAGCAAGGCTTACCGTGTCACCCACCTTGATAGAACCTGACGCAGGTGGCGCAGACGGCGTATCGGAAACCGCGCCGAGCCGCCTGTTCACCTCATCAGCAATCGCACCGTGGCGCTCATAGAGGTAGTCGCCCGGACACGACTTATTGGCAAACCAGCGGTGAACCGTCATGTTTTGCTTGCCTACCTGCCCGATAAGCGATTTGTCGCCTTTCCAGAGCAGTTTCTTGATACCGTTTCTTTTACAGATATCGGTCACAAGGTCTATGAGTGCTGCGTAAGCCTTGGCGTTTACTGCATAAGGGGCTGTAGTGTCGCTTGCCACCTCGATGGTGATAGCGCGGTTGTCATTTGCGGCAGATGATGTACACCACGAGCGGTCTTTTTCTTCCACATACATACCAATCCTGCCGTCTGTCCCGACACCGTAGTTTGACGATGCCTGACGGGACGCGGGCTTGAAGATATTACCCAAAGTCTCTACTGAGCATTGCCCTACGACGCAGTGGATGGTGATGGTGTCTATGGACTTGTTTCTGGGTGAATTCCTGTTCGGCGATATATTTACGTGTGACACAAGGCTGCTGTTACTCATTTTCATCGTCTCCTTTTCCGTTAGAGAGTTCATCTAGCGTCTCTTGCGTGAACTCTTCGCCGTCTATAAGTTCAATTCCGAATAAGTCGTTCATTTCGTCTCACCTCCGTCCTTGCCGTGGAGCTGCGCCAATACCTGCTTGAGTTTTTCAGGCACGGGAAGCCCAATGGCCGTTGCATTTTCGAGCAGAGATATCCCCTCGTTTGAGATATAAAAGAAGATGACCGCAGTCCTTAAAATCGCTCCGTCAGTGCCAAGCAAGTAGGCATCGATCAGATGCCCGATGCCGACCACGAGAAAGATCGCCACCTTCTTGGTGATGCCTTTCGCTCCAATGCGGCTGGAAAGCTGTCTTTCAGAAATTGCCCTGAGTACACCTGTGATGTAGTCAACCGCCACAAAAGCAATGAGAACGTACAAAAAGCCGTCCAGTCCGCCCAGATACCACCCAACTACGCCACCGATTCCGGCAAACGCCGTCTGTGTCCATGCCCAGATTGTCTTCATGTTCCTAACCTCCTTGTTTGTGTAATAAAAAAGCGCCCTCTGTTTGAGTGCGCCTACAGTGGATAGATTGTCTTTGCGCCGAGGTCCGGCGCGGATGCCGTATCTGTTTTTGTTCCTCAAAGCCCCTTCACCTCCGCTTCCAACATGTCGAGCAAAAGATCTAACACCTCCGCATCCTTGCCCGAAAGCCTACTCTCGCAAGACTCCATCTCTTCGATCAGAGTGCCGAGACTTACGCGCAGCTCATCGGCATTGATGTTGGCCATCTCTTCAAGAAGTGTGCGCTTCTCTACGTGATACTCGGCGGCAGTGTCTTCGATGAGACTGTAGGTACCATCGTTTTCCAGAAGTTTACCCGCATCGTCGCGCTTGCCGTACTTCTCTAAGAGCGCCATCTCGTCTGCCTGCAGGTCTTGTATTTTTGCAAGGATGAGCTTGCCCAGCTTGGTTCTCACGCGAGAGGCCTTAGGTCTTAGTTCCGCCTTTTCCAAAAACTCAAGTAAGTCCACCAGTTGATAGTTTTTGATCTGTAGCATTTATCTTTCCTCCTATCTCGATTGCGAGCTCAGTTTGAAGCTCCGCTTTAAGTTCGCTGCGAAGTTCGGACACTGCTTGTTCCACCATGCTCGCAAGCGTCACTTCCGCAACCGTCGGTTTGGTCGCAGTCGTGGTCTTGGCATTAGTGATGACGTGTGCCTCGGGGTGGGGAACCGCGATGTATACCCGCTCGTCGGACACCTCCAAAACGTCAATGGTTACCGGGTTTTCAGCCATGCCTCTCACCTCCTCTTACGTAGACCATGTGGTCATTGATGGGAATGTGACCGACCAGTAGCTCCCGAGCCCCGTGGAGCTTGCAGGCAAATACACCGTCTTGCTTGCAAGGAGCGCGCAGATGGCGCGAAGGGTATTTAAGTCCACCCACGTACCCTGACTTCCGAGCAAAAGGTTACTTCCACCGAGTGCCACCCCGGCTTTGCTGTTCGTGGTGACACGGGCGAGGTAGGCAGTTGAGCTGAACGTCCAGTACCCGATGTAGTTGGTTACCGTACTTGAGCCGGACGCTACTGCGATACCGCTTTTGAAATAGACCACATCCCCGAAGTGAAAACCCTTCTCCATGCCGTTTTCGAGCTTGCTTCTGTAGTAGGTGAACTTCGTCGTGTAGGCCGTGGCAGACGTGCTTTCCCTCCATGCCCATGACATGTAGTTTCCGGCATACTCAAGATCGAACACGAGACCACGCCACGCTGCGTTGGAGACGATACTGTTGGTGCCGATACGACCGATCTTGACGCTGTCACGGGTAAGCTCGAAACCGTTGGCATTTATCTGTGATGTCACCGCGCTTCCGCTGTAGTAGCTGATGGTGGTGCCGGTGATGCGGATGGCCGAGCTTCCCGTAAGGGTTTCAAGGAAGTTTGTCGACACCTTATCGGCCGTGATGGTAGCAGCACCGATTCTTGCAGCCGCCAAAGTGCCTGTCGTGATTTTTGCCGCGTCTATGGCGGCGATCTTGGCACTTTGTATCGTGGCATCGGCGATTTTGGCGTTAGTGACGGCGAGGTTTGCGATCATTGCCGACTGGATGACGGCGCTATTTATGGTGGTCTCACCTGTGATGTGTATCTTGCTCCCCGATATCAGGATGCTCTCCGTTGAGACGTTGATCTGATTCACCACATCGTTTTTCGCAACACGTAGATTGATGGTGTCACTTTGCATGAGAAGTGCGGAGTAGAGGTTATCTCCCTTGGAGAAGTCCGTCCTTGTCGTGCCGATACTTACGGCTCCCTTGTAATCATCGGGTGACACCGTCGTATACACCCGGCAGCGCATCTTGGCAACGTCTGCCGGAACGGTTATTGCACTCGACGATGCGGTGTAGGACATGAAGGTCTCATCCGAGNNCGAGCCGTAGTAGAAGTAATAGACCGAAAGCGCCGTACCGTCTCTCATCTGTCCGATGTAGCGGTCTCCGGGGGTAACATCCACAAACCCGCTTCTGAGATAACTCGTGCTCGCTACCTCCGCACCCGTCGAGGTGTTAAGCGTTCCGCGCTGCCATACACTCACCTTGAAATTGAAGGGGGTGCCTATCATCTCCTTCGTCTCCGTGACCGTCACCAAAAGCGCATCACTGGTGGCTTGGAGTTTAAGCATATCCGTCATGCTCGAAAGGTCGCTGTATCCTCCTGCAGTATCGCTCTGGATGAGGTAACAGTTCACGGCAGAAACGTCGCTAACCGATGTGAAACGTATCCTCATGTAAGCGGCATCAGCCATAGCGCTAAAGGGTGTGGTAGTGGAGCTGTTGGTCGTATAGCTGATGAATGTCTTGTCTGCGCGGTAGTAAAGCAGGTAGGCCGTTCCGTTTACCGGGTAAGACTGTGTCCCCTCATAGGTCTGGAGCAGGTACTTCTTACCCGCGACCACATCGATGAATCCCGAGCGGGCATGTGTCGTGCTGGTGCCTTCTGCACCCGTGGCATTGGAAAGTGTCCCTCGCTCCCAAGCGGTCTGTAGGATGTTTGCTCCTACAAGTCCGTTTACGGCTTTCGTGGTCTTTGAGAGGAATACACTTATACTCTCGGCGTTTTGGATGATCGTGTTTTCAGCTGTCGTCACCCGACCCGTGAGTGTGTCGACCGTGGTCTGCTCGGCCTTTGCCGCGATCTGGTCTGCCTGCACCGTCAATGTTGACTCCGCCGTACTCAAGCGGGTCGTGAGAGAGGTGACGTTACTTGCGGCGAGCGCTATCGCCGTGGCGTGTTGGCTTACCTCGGTCTCAAGAGTCTCGGCGAGCGTGTTTGCCCTTAGTGCGGTAATGAGTGAGTTGTTGAGGGCACTGTCCAGCACGGCATCCGAGAGTGTTTGCGTACCGTCCGCATAACTTGCTACCACCCGTGTCCAGTAGTATGTACCGCTGCTCCACGTAGGAACATTCTCACTCCAGCTGCCACCTGTTAGTGTGATATCCGATGTGGATAGATAGTACTGCTCACGGACAGATGTTATGGCAGGCGCTGAAGCCCCAGCGTCTCCCGGCTCACCTTTGTCTCCCGTTTTCGATATACCGTAGGCGGTGGTGGTCGTATTGTCACGTAAGGTGAACACGGTGCGCGTCCAGAGGAAATGATCGGATGAGACATCGGGAGGTGCAGCCTGCCAACCCGTAGTCGGTGCGGTCGTACCGGAAGTTGAGGTGGCATAGGTAACCGTCGTTGATTTCACCGACTTGTCATAGGCATCGCTCGCGACATTTCTTGCGAGTGATGCATTGACTGATGCCGCCAAGGCATTGTCAAAGGCGAGATTTGCCTGTGAGAGTGCTTCAGCAGACTCCGCCTTCGCGCCGTCAAGGGCAAGTCTCAGCTCCTCGTTTGTGATATCGCTTATAAGCGGATACCACTGGGTCACGCCTTCGCGCGTCTCATAGATCCAAAGTTCTAGCTTGTCGCCGTTTTCCTTATACCAAAGGTCTCCTGAGCGCGGAGATAGGGGTTCGACCGCACCGTAGTAATTCACCTGATGGGAATCTACGGTCTGCGGAAGGGCGACCGATCCGCTTTCTACCGCATCGATTACGGATGCGACTACAGCGGACTTCACCGCACTTACGCTGTTTGTGAACTTGGGAGTGATGCTTCCCAGTTCGAGCGAGATATAAGAGGTGGTAAGCGGGTTGAAGGTGTAGGCGATAACGCGAGCTGATACTTCAAGTCCGTCTTCTGAGTGTACTACCGATACCGTGTCTCCGATGTTCACTTTCTCAAGAGTAGCGATATCCTTATATTCCTCGGTTTTCTCAAGCGAGACGAACTTCACCTCGTAGATAGCAGAAGGCATATCGATGTGGTTGTCGCTGAACTCAAAGGCCGCAAGACTTCGAAGCGCCGCATAGGCCTCCTCCAAGGGAAGTGCACCTTCGGGCGGGTTTTGCTCACTGCCGTCTGTTGCCCTTACCTTGTCATATTTGATGATGCGGATTCGCGGTGTGGCGTAGTCTGCAATGCGTGGGCTGTCTACATACTTCTCAGGTAACATCAAGCCGCCATATCCGAGAGGCATGATTCGTGTGGTAGCGGAGGAGAAATCAACATTCGAGCGATACCCCGTGAGGTTTTTCCTGTCTCGAATCTCTACCCCGTTATCCGAGCCACGCACCTTATCGATTGCGATATGGAAGTTGTCGCGTATGATCTCGCCACCCCAACGCGCGAGATAACCGTTATCGAGATCACCGTCGAGGAGTATCTCGGCAACAGAAAGTCGCACGAGACGCGCCGTTGCCACCGCCTCTATATCCGAACTTGCGGTGAAGGGGTGTGAGAACTGCGTGGCTCCCAGTATCTGAGTAAGTGCCCTTGCTCCTTTTTTAGCCACCACATTCGTGTCCTCGATGAGGTTTTGTGCAAGGTCGTAAAACACATGGAAGGCCACGATATGGAGCATGCCGCCGAGTGCGCTTTCACGTTCGTTTATACGGAAGAGCTGGTCGTCCATACCGGGAACAGAGCAGCGCACGAGTCGCTCTGAAATCAGTCCGCCTGCGTGTGGGGCGCGTAAAGGATAGTCGAACTCCAGCTTGAAGATGCCGTTTAACTCTTCGGTCACCACGGCAGAAGAGATATGTCTATCGAGCACGCCCAGACCGTTATGGGTGAAGTCAGTCTCGTTTTTTTCGTAATACGTAATCATAGATACCTCCATCCCGGCTCGATTTCCACCTGCGTGATACCGCTTCCAAGCTCTATCGTATTTGTACCCACCTTAAAGAGCGGGAAGTCGCCCTGCATGAGATTGTTTCGGGCGAGGGCACCGAAGCAACACTCCATGAGTTCGCTATCGAGTACGAGTGGTGAGGAAAGCAGATTAAGCGTGATGAGGCTCCCGTTTACCTTAAGGTTTCGCCTACCGGTACCGTAAACTTTGACCCTCGGCAGACTGTATACGGAGCCGGGGTTTTCAATTGTGGCGGTCTCGGTCAAGGTGATGGTCTCTACGCCACGCATATAGGCAAAAGGCGCACAGGTAAACTCCACCGTGAACTCACCAAGATGGGAAAGTATCATGTTCAACTTGGAGACAGCCACGCTTTTTACCTTGTAGTAAACAGCCGGGTCGTGGGAGAAATAAAGTGTTTCAGCAACGCGGATTCGAGCCGTAACTTCTCTATAGCGCATCGGTATATCAGCTCCAAGCAGCGCAGCGCCAAGCGTCAGGGTTCTATCACTCCACCCCTTGAGAGTAGTAAGCGTACCTTCGCGCCCATCAACTTGGGTACGGTCAATGATGCGCTCTGCACTCATAAGCTCAGGGCGAGAAGTGATGCGAAGCCCCAAGTCCGTGCGGCTATTTAAGGTCTCGTCTATGACAAATGCGTTCATGCCAAGGCTCCTCCTCTCCTGTAAAGCAGCGCCAGACTCCTGTCTATCTCGGGAGCGAGACGACCTACGAGCGTACCGTCATCAAGCACCACCTTCACATCAAAAGCCGCTACCAGTGCCGGAAACATCTCCGTAAGAAGAGCGGCGATGCCGTCAAGTTTTATGCAGATATCTCCTGCGCTACTCCCCACACCTGCAAGCGCGGAGTTCACCCTGCTTGCGATGGTTACACCCGGCATGTCGAAGTCGGTCGGTATCGCGTCTTGCATATCACGCCCGACACCGTCCATCGCGCGCTCGAACCCAACGCCTATACCTTGTCCCATGTTCTCGCCGAGTCCGGCAAAGAGTGTGGAGGGTGAATGTATGCCGAAGAAGCGTTTGATGTTGTCGACGACTCCGCCGAAAAATCCCGATATCTTGTTCCAGAGCCACGTACCAGCATCCGAGATACCCTGCCAAAGCCCCCGTATGAGATTTCCTCCCACAGTAACGATGCTCCCGATGGAATTAGAGAATCCGCCCACCAGAGCGGATATTATCTGCGGCACGGCACGCACGATCTCGGCGATGATGGTAGGCAGGTTTTGTATCAGTGAAGTCAGTAGCTGAATGCCCGCCTGTATAAGCTGCGGAATGCTTCCGACAATCGCCGTCACGACAGACGAGATGATTTTCGGGATTGCCGCCACAATCGTTGTTATGATAGTCGGCAGGTTTTGTATCAGTGCCACGAGCAGTTTAATGCCTGCGTCGATTAGTTGAGGAATGCTCCCAAGTATCGCCGTTATAAGCCCCTCGATAATCTGTGGGATAGCCGCTACAATCGCCTCAATTATCTGTGGTAGAGCTTCCACAAGGGACATCAAAAGCTGTATCCCTGCATCAATGATCTGCGGAATCGCAGCGATGATGAAGTCCACGATACCTGTGATGATGGCGGGGAGTGCAGCTATCAACTGGGGCAGCGCGTCTAAAAGCCCTTGCGTAAGACCAAGGATAAGCTGCAAAGCCGCATCCAGAATCATCGGGAGGTTATCCACCAACCCTTGTACGATGGTGGTTATGGCGGTTACCGCTGCCGGAATAAGCTTAGGCAGGGCTTCCCCTATCCCTGAAACGAGCGAGGTTACCAACTGCACCGCCGCATCAATCAGCAAAGGCAGGTTATCTATCAAGGCCTGGGCGATGGTCATGACGGCCTGAACCGCCGCCGGTATGAGTTCGGGCAGAAGTTTTAGGATGGTTTCCAATACCTGTGTAAACAAGTCCACCACCGTGGTAAGAAACAGCGGCAAAAGCTCACCTACGGCACTGAGCATCCCGTCCAAGGCTTCGGGGAGCGCGGACACGATATTTTCAATAACGGGAGTGATGTTTTTCACCACGTTTTGAAATGCCTCAACGACGTTTCCCATAAGAAGACCGATGTCCGCGTCTGCATCCCCAAGCCCCGCCATCAGGTTTCCGATAGATGCCTGCATGCCGGCCACCGAGCCAGAGATGGTCTCGGTAGCTTCTTTGGCGGTCGTTCCCGTGATGCCCATCTCGGTCTGAATGACGTGTATGGCTTCTGCCACATCGGCGTAAGATGAGATGTCGTATTTGATGCCTGAGAACTTTTCCGCATCAGAAAGAAGCCGCTGCATCTCTTCTTTGGTGCCGCCGTATCCGAGTTTCAGGTTATCAAGCATCGTGTAGTTTTGCTTGGCAAAGCCCTGATAGGCATTTTGGATGGACGCCATATCGGTGCCCATCTTATTGGCGTTATCCGCCATGTCGGTAATCGCCATATCCGCAACTTCAGCGGCTTTTTTGGTATCGCCGCCAAGCGACTGGATGAGGGACGCGGAAAAACCCGTGACGGTTTCCATGTATTCGTTTGCCGACATACCCGCCGTCTTAAAGGCGTTTGCGGCATATCCCTGCACCGCGCCGGAAGCATCTCCAAAAAGCGTATCTACGCCGCCGACAAGCTGTTCATAGTCGGCGTATGTGGCAATGACTTCCTTGCCGAGTTTAACTGCAGCTGCTCCCGCCGCTACAGCCACCGCACCCATCGCCGTACCGATGCCTTTCAAAACCCCGCCCAGCTTTTCGAACTTGCCGCCGGATTTTTCGGCATCGTCCCCCGCATTTTTCAGCTCATCGCCTAGCTCGTTTGCGGAGTCCGCCGCATCGTCCGCTTCCTTACCCATATCGTCAAGGGCTTTTTCGTTATCTGTAAGCTCGCGCTCCATGCCGTTGAGTTCGGCTTTGGCGTTGTTAAGCTGAATTGCCCAGTTTTGCGTTCGGCGGTCGTTTTCACCGAAACTCTCAGACGCATTGCGAAGTGCCGCTTCCAGCGTGGAGATTTTTTCTTTTTGGGCATCTATCGCCTTGTTTAAGACTTCGTTTCTGGCAGCAACCGCCGCCACACTTTTATCCTGTTTGTCAAACTCGGAGGAGACGAGTTTCATCTCGCTTCCGAGCACCTTAAAAGACTGGTTGATGTCGCGGAGAGCATTTTTAAACTCCTTCTCGCCCTCAACGCCGATCTTGAGTCCGAAGCTGTCAGCCATACGCGACACCTCCTTTATGAATATTTAAGTTTGATTTACATGAGTTCTGATGGGATGATGTCCTCGATAAACATCTCCCGTTTAGGCTTAGCAAGCCCCAAGAATTGACGGTGGCACTCCCATAAGTCCATCAACTGACCTATGGGTGTTGCCCACGTCTCATCTTCGGAGCGGTTCAGGTGAACCGTGCCAAAGTAGAGCAGTCGGGTAAACAACTCCTCGTCGCTTACCCGGCTTAAGCGTTTTTTGAGTTGTCCTCACTCATCACATTTCGTGCCGTGCCTTTAAACATTGCCTCCGTGATAGCCGATTTGTAGTCAGCCAGCTCCAAAGGCGAGGTCAAAAGTTCCACTTCGCCCTCGGTGAGCAAGTCTTGCGGCGCGTCTTTGTGCTTGAGGTTGTAAATGAGGATTGACTGGTTCGCCAAAACTGTGATGAGCCAGATAATCTCATCAAGTGCAAGCTCAAAGTTTTCTGCTTTGAGCAGCTTTTCACCGAGGTTCTCAAGTCCGCCGTAGCGTCGGGCTATTTCTTTGGTAGCGCGGGTGGTAAGTGTTAACTCGTAGTCCGCACCACCGATATTGATTATTGCGCTGCGTTCACTATCCATGTCTGCGCCCTCCTTATTCTGTTGCAAAAGTCGGTTCATAGACGCTCGTATACCAGCCTGTAATGGTGGCGGCCGTCACGTCTGTGTCGTCCTCGTCCGCCTCTGCCTTCCAAGGGTGGATGTTGGCATTTCCCGTGGCTGTCTTGTTTCGCCTAAGCACCGTGCCTTCGATGGTCGGTGTGGAAAAGGTAATGCTGTCGCCTTTAGTGGCAAGGTTTGTGGAAGGTACACCGAACTTCACGCGGTAAAGCCAAAAGTAGCGGTAGCGCCCGTTTGCCTTCTTGGCACGAAAGCCCACGGCGACAGGTGTGCCACCGTCTTCTGATGCCGAGATGAGTACGCCGTTTTCATCCACCGTAGAGCCGGTAAGCGCAGCAGCCACAGCCCGCCCGATACCGTCCACGCCAAGAGTGAGTGTGCCGCTCTTGAATTCCTTTACCACCTCAGCAGCTCCGTCGTCCGCGTAAAGGGTGGCCTCTGCCAGTTCAATAGATAACTCCGCGCTGATGGCTTTCGCCAACATGACGGGAGTGCCGTAGGTCTCTTCGCCGGTTTGCGCTGCCTCGGTAATCGGGGCATAGTACAGCCGGTCAAGTCCGATTGTCGCCATATCAAAAATCCTCCGTTTCATATTGTTTCGCCACGTCGATGGCGTAGTGGTGATACCCGCTGTCGTTTTCATGTCCGACGTAGCGGCGATCGGTAATGGTGAAGTCCGCTTTGAGCAAAGCCGATGTTATTTGGCTTTTTCGCCGCCGGTAGTTGCCTTTTGAAAAGAGCGTTAGCCGAACCTCAGATACCTCCGCAATCGGCGTGTTATCACCGAATAGAGCAAACCCATCGGTCATCGGGGTTATTACGACGTATTCGCCCGGCACAGTGCCAGTAAAAACGCCCGTCTCGACTGGCAAGAGGGGCGCAAGTAAGCTATTCAATTCAGATAAAATGCTCATACGCCTTCCACCTCGCTTTCAAACTTCGCCTTCATTGCCTCGATTGCCGCGCTTCGGCTCTGCGAGCGCGCAGGTTTTAAGAACGGCTTAGGAGGCTGTCCGTGCCGTCCGTATTCCAGTACGTTGGCAATCTTGGCGTTGCTTTCGCCGTCACTTCGAGGTTCTGCAAAACCGACCTTGATGTCCCAGCCAGAGCCGTCACGCTTTTGCTTGGGTGGGGAAAGCCCGAGTGAGCCTTCAAGCTCGCCCGTGGAGCGGCTCGGCTTCTTTGTGCCTTTACCAATTACGGAGGTGAGGTTGCCTTTAACCTTGGCAAGCACCACCTCGCCGCCTGCCTCTAAAACCTTGGGAATAATCGCATCGGTCTTGTCGCCAAGCCGAGACAGCTTAAGCAAGAAGTCCTCCGGCATTTTTATCTCAACTTTAGCCACTTGCTTTCACCTCCCTCACAAGCACCTCTACATACATCCCGCGCCCGCGTACATCTTCTGCAGCGATGATGTTGTAGCGACCGTCCTTATCTGTGATAACAAGCGTGGTATCAACGGTAATGCCGGGTATTTTGCGGAAGCGAAACAGAGCACTCGCCTCAGAAAACGCCGCCATATTCGCCCATTTCTCCGTGCCGCGCTGTTCCTCCTTATAGGCGCGAACAGTTGCAAGCACCGTATCGCTTGCAGTCACAAAGCCTTCCGCATCCTTGATAGGCTGGGTGGAGATGATATTGATGGTTTCGTTCATTTTTCCAAAGCTCATCGCTACACTCCCCACAATCTGTCAAGTCGAAGCAGCATATTTACCGTGTTCCAAACTTGGCTTGCTGCCTGAACGCTGTCGGCAAAAAAGCCCGCCGTTGAGCCGTCACGGGACTCGTACCAGTTACTTGCGAGCATGACCACCGCCTGCTCTGTCGCGGGCGGCATCTGGTTTTCGCTGTAGAATCCCTTGTTGACATGCTGGTAGCTCTCAGCGTAATCTACGGCGGCAGCAATGAGCCGCAGTAACAGCGCGTCATCTTGGTCGTGTGCAAGTATCAGGTTTTCTTTAACCTTGTATAACAGTTCCGCCTGCGTCATTGCCGCCGCCTCCCTTCACTAAATTACGAACCCATCTTGAGCAGTTGGATACCTTCGGCAAGTATTACTTTGCCGTCCACGCGCTCTGTGGCGATGAATCCCACCTGACCGTTTCCGGCATAAAGCTCGTTAAGCCGTTGAACCGTGCGTCCCATACGGTCAGCAATCCAGTAGTTGGAAAAGTCCCCGAATGCAATGGGCAGCGCATCAGATGCCACAGCGGGAGCGTAGGGTGAAGTGTAGAGCGGATAACCAAGAAGTCTGTCGGGCTGTCCCGCCTGAGCAGACGGCTGCCAAAGGTACGCGCCGTTGTTGTCCTTAAGCTTACGCAGCGCCGACACTGTCACGTCCTTCATCAAGAATGCGGCGTTTCGGCGATATGGGCTTTTCAGCGCGTAGACAAGGTCGATGAGGTTATCTACCGTAACCGACGCGCCAGCCGTTACACCGACCACGCCGCCGTTTTCAGTGAAGATGCCGGTGGGCTGACCCGTACCGGTGCCAACGCAAAACGCTTCTTCTTCCGCAACACCGAAGGCACGAGCAAACTCGGCGGCGATGTAGCTTTCAAGATCGAACATGGAATCCTGCAACAGCTCAAGCGACACCTTCACAAGGTCGGTCAGCTTAAAGGCATCGATGGTCTTTTGTGCGAAGGTGGGGCTGCTTTCTGTGATAGCAGCGTTTTCAGCCGTCCACTGGGCACTTGAGTGGGTGGCTGCCACAGGGATTTTGCGCTCCGCTGAGGTGGTGATGGTCTTGGCGATGGTGCGGATGACGTTGGCCTCTTCAAGCCCCATGACGATCTGCTTCTCGAACTCGGTGGGTACAAGGTAGCCGCCATCGGTATCAGGAGATGTGCTCAAGACATTGTTGACGGGTGCCTTGCCGCGCAGGATGTTGGCAAAATCAGCCTTGTATTCGTCACTTGCTCTGCCGGTTTTGGCATCGCTATGTTTGGTGGGAGCGCCCAAGATGGGGCTGGTGGTCGGTCGCGCCATCTCAAGGTCAAATGCCGCTTGACGCTCCAGTCGCTCAATCTCGCGGCCGAGAGATACCATGTCGGATTCCATCTTGTCGTATTCGGCGGCGGCTTCTGTCGGCACCATACCATCGGCACCGCGTTTTTGGTCGAGGAACTCTTTAGCGGTGTTCCAGATTTTGTTGCGCTTCTCGCGCAGTTCAAGGATTGTACTCATAGTTTTTCTTACCTCCATAAAAGTTAGTGGATAATTAAAGAGAGCCGCTTTTCAAGCGACTCAACATCGATGCCTTGCGGCGCAGGTTGCTTTTGTTCTGGTTTGGTTTTTGGGCTTACCTTGTCAAGCAGAGAGTTCGTGACCGCGCGGCGGCTGAAAGCAAAGGTAACCTCATCTGCTGACCGCATGCGTTTCTCGTCTTCTAAGATGCCGTCGGCAAATCCCATCTCAATTGCCTTATTGGCGTTCATCCATGTCTCAGCGTCCATCAAATGCGAGATTTTAGCCCGCGATTGGCCGCTTTTTATTTGATAGGCATTGATGATGGACTCTTTGACCTCGGAGAGCATATCGATGGCACGCTGCATCTCCACGCTGTCGCCGATAGCTACCGTCAAGGGGTTATGGCACATCATGAGCGCAGTGGGAGCCATCAGCACCGTTGTCCCGGCCATAGCAATGACAGAAGCGGCAGATGCCGCGATGCCGTCAATTTTGACCGTGACATCGTGTGGGTAGTCCATGAGCATGGCGTATATTTGGCTTGCCGCCACACAGTCGCCACCGGGTGAGTTGAGCCAGATAATCACTTCACCTTCGCCTGAGAAAAGTTCGTCTTTGAACTGGCGCGGCGTTACTTCATCTCCCCACCATGTCTCGTCTGAAATCTCCCCATCAAAGTAAAGGACGCGCCCACCGCTTTCATCAGCGTCACGCGCCCAGTTCCAGAATTTCTTGTTTTTCACGTTGTGTCCTCCGTTTCATTTGTTTGATAAGCCGCACCCACATCAGCCAGCTTGACCATGTTGCCGTTTAAGACGTGAACATTCCCGCCCTCAGCATCAGTGAGCAGGTTCAGGTCTTCTAGTCCCCGCACGTCGTTTACCGAGTAAAAGCCGTTTTGTATGCCTACCGAATAGCCTTGCATCCGGCTCTGGTAGTCGCCTCGAAGCAGACCGTCCAAGTTGAACTTGATGAACACCGACGACTTTTCGGAGGGTAGGATGAGGGTTTGCTGTAAGCTCTGTTCCCAGCGCACCACCCACG
>DBCW01000161.1:306-7154 GCA_002293265.1 Eggerthellales bacterium UBA948 | reverse complement strand
CGTAGTATTCGGGATACCACTTGCGTGCAAGTTCGCTATCGGCGTAGTTAAGTCCTCCCGCCGAGGTCATGCCGGAACCAACACCTATCACTATTCGCTCGGCATCTTTAAGCGCACGGACTGCGGATTGGATGTTATCTGAGTAATTGTTCATAGATACGCTCGTCTCGCTCGGTAAAAACATTAAAGACAACCCTTTTGATATTTACTGCTGTTTTAAGAAAGTTCGTCACCGTCTTTACGGCAACGCTTGCAGCTTCCTCATTGGGAAAGTGGAACTCGCCTGTGGAGATGCAACAAAATGCCACACTTTCTAGGTCATTTTGCTCTGCAAGTGCAAGGCAGGAGTTGTAACTGCTTGCCAAAAGCTCACGATGCTCGCTTGTGAGTTGCCCAAAAACAATAGGGCCAACTGTATGTAAGACATAGCGACTAGGCAAATTGTAGGCAGAGGTTATCTTTGCCTTTCCCGTTGGCTCCGAGTGTTTCTGCTCGTCCATGAGGATAGCACATTCGGCTCTTAGCTGAATGCCTGCAAAGGTGTGTATGGCATTGTCGATACAGCCGTGGTTGGGAGCAAAGCAACCGAGCATACCGCTGTTGGCGGCGTTTACGATGGCATCGACTTTTAGCGTGGTGATATCTCCACGCCACAGGTAAATACTTTCACGAATGGGTTGCAGGGTGTCGATGTCGGCAATCCCCTTTCTTGCAATTAGTGACCGTAACAACTCATCTTGCACTGCCAGGAACTCAGGACTTGCAGAATGTGGCGCACGGACATTGACCAGCGCTCGAAAAAGTCGCCACTTTTCTTCCCAGCTGCTTGGCAGGTCGAAAGAGTGCTCGCCCTCATCGATAAGCCACCTCAACAAGAAATCTATTTTGTCATCCATGTACTACTCCCTGTCACCAAACTGCCCCACTTGAACATCCAAGCAGGGCAGCAGCATATCATACAGGCACTGTCTTTAGAGCTGATAGGTATTGGGTCCCTCGGCAAAACTAAAGGTCTCGATCTCTTTTACATCAAGATACAGAAGCTTAAACACAGGATTGTCAGGAGTCTCATATATCCCCTTGATGCCGGGGTTTTCATCAAGTGCACGAGTCTTGAGCTCGATGTCATCTACAAAGGTGACCTTACCGTAAAGAGATAGTACGGGGTTGAAGTTTGCAGGATAGGTACAAAAACTCACATTGGGATTGTTCATGAGTTGGTCATAGACCGGCTTTTCTGAGCTGGTGCAGAAGTAAACTTTGTTGGCATCAGAAAAGAGATATTGAAACACTCTCGTCTTTACACCATTGCCGTCTTGTGTGGCTAAAACACCGTTTGGGTTTTCTTTAAGAATTGCAGCATAGTCAATCATTTCTTTCCTCCTATTATGGACGGGTACTTGAAGCTTTCTTTTTGTGGTATTACAATAAAACTGTTGCGCCGCTACGTAAAGTAAGCACCTAAAAGTGCCATAGTTACCTTTAAGAAACTATTGGAGATGTCATGTCAAAACAAACCCTGCCCGCCTGTCCTGTCGAGACCGCACTAAGTCTCATGGGCGACAAGTGGAAAGTACTTATAGTGCGCGATTTGCTAACCGGCACCAAGCGTTTCGGCGAGCTTAAACGCTCTTTGGAGGGTATTTCGCAGAAAGTATTGACACAACATCTTCGCATTATGGAGACAAACGGGCTGGTTCATCGCAAAGTGTATGCCGAGGTGCCGCCAAGAGTAGAGTATTCGCTTACAGAACTGGGGAGTAGTCTCAAGCCTGTACACGATGCCATGTGGCAGTGGGGTGAGGAATATAAAGCGCGGATGGAAAGGTAGTGAGGTTTGCCGTTACTCCCTACTTAAACAAAGCTAGGAACCTGTCCCAGATGTTTTGCTCTGCCGGTTCAGCTTCTACGACCTGTGTTTCCTCTTCCGGTATTTCTATGGCATCGCTTACCAGAACAAATTGAACGTGTTCTACATTTGTGTTCTTGTCTGACATGAACGATTTGAGCTCAAAATCCGAGGCTTTATAATCTTTCATGAAAGAGTCGATCTCGTCTTGCATGGTTTGCGGCAAATCCTTAGTGTTTATGTATNNGGACACGCCGTTATATATGCTATCTGCACCGTTTATGTATTGCTTGAGCCCACTGTCAAAAGTACCGTAGTTTTTGGACAAGGTGCTGACGCCGTCAGCGTAAGTGCCTATGCCATCTTTGAATGTCGTGAACTGCGATGAAAGCTGCTCCATTGCACTAGCCAGTTCGCTTAACCCTGACAGTGACGACAAGTTTGTATTGAGGCTCTCAGCAATGGTATCAAGACCGGAGGACATGGTTTCAGCAGCTTCTTTGGGCGCAGTCAGACCTGCTGAAGCAGCGCTGAGCCCGGCTTTAACGCCATCATTTCCATTAGGTCCGTACCATGCACCAAGCACATATGCAGCCTTTGTATTTGTGTCTACAAGTTTTTGCACGGTTGCTTGTGAGTTGGCAGAAAGTCCTGTCAAGCCTGGATCTGCCAGCAGCCCTGCCAATGAAGCAGCGTCAACAATGGCAAGCTCAGCCATATAGCTTTCCATAGCACTTACGGAACTATCGATGCCGCCCTGGATTTGTCCTAACCCTTCAGCCAAACCGGGCTCGTTTGGATCTGTGTTGCTAAGCCCCTTTGCCATCTGCTTCAGACCATCAACCAGTTCTGTTATCTTTTCCGGATCAACTCCACCACTATTTAGTTGCTTCGATATTTCTATCAGAGCCTTGTCGATTTCTTTTGCCGCTGTTTTAAGCTGCTTGCCGCTACTGCTGAGCGTTGTAAGCGCTGTCTTTAGCTCTCCTGAGCCGGATTTTAGTTCACTTGAGCCATCTTGGAGCTTTTTCATTCCGTCTTTGAGCTCAGCTACACCATCATTAAGCGCACTTATAGCGTCTGTCAGCTCCGACATGTCATCGACAATACCTGATGTATCCGGGGTATCGAAAACCATCGAAAACGGTACGCCCGAAATCTGAATGCTCGGCATCTCAAATGCCTGAACTTGCGCCGTCAAATTAAGGTCACCGTTCTTTTTTGGCATGACCATGAAAGCAACCTGCTGATCCTTGCCGGCGCTAGCTACAGTAGCTCCCGCAGCTTGTAGATTCTTTGTTTTTGCTGAGTCAAGCGTTAATTGCACTTGCAAAAGATAGTTCTCAAAAAACACCGGATCGGCTTTTGAGTTCTGGCTAGTCTTGATACTTATTGCCAGTTCGCCACTTTTACCCGCCAGCTGCTCGGGGCTAATTATTGTGCCATTTAACTTGTACTCGATGTTGATGATCCAGGGCAGCTCCATTTTTGTAAGCACTCCTTGGTAGTAGAAGTCGCCTGCATCCACAGGAATTGTTACGCTGCCTAGGTTAGAAGAAAGTGCTTGAGTGGAGCTGAGATTGGACACGGTATCGTAGTTTCCATAATCAGTGATTGTGCCTTGCTTCTCCACAGCAAAATGGTTTACCACGTAACCGTGCTTTACCGCTCCGTTACCGCTTAACATGCCGTAGATGACCTCGTCTTTTTTGGCATCAGCAGAAGATGTTGAGGTTGTGGATTGGTTGCCGGCACCTGCAGCATTACCGGTGCTTAGAGCAGACGAGTTTGTGGTCTCAGCCAATACGGGCTGATTTAGACCGCCAAAGTATGTGATTGGTATGACCAATGTGACAATCAATAGCAAAGCAAGAGATGCCCTGGGCAGCACGTGCAATATGCGAGCCTTAGTGTAAAAGTGGTCTCCTCTAAGGATAAATAGTTTACGTTTCATGTCTGGCTTCCTTAAAAAACTTTGGCTTAAGTGTAAATTTGCCTATCAACGGGTCGAGCAACCTAAGCATTAATGGCAAGAAGCAAATAACCAGCGTAAATGAAAGCAGTGTGCCCCTACCAAGCATGATGCCTATGTCGCCAACGACCGGATTTGATGATGTTGCGTATAAAACGAATCCTGCCAATGAGAGCGTTGTTGCTGACACCAGGATGGATTTGAAGCTGGTTCCGAGTGCCTTGCTGACAGCAGTGTTTTTGGGCATAGTTTTCCTATAACGCATATAGGTTGTGGTAAGCAGTATTGCATAGTCAACCGTCGCACCCAGCTGCACGGTGTTTAGAACTAAATAGCCAATGTAGTTCACGTTTGTGCCGGTAAAATATGGAACTGACAAATTGATCCAGATGGCTGTCTCGATTGTAAGTGTTAATATTATTGGCAATATTGCCGACCTGAATGTTATTAGCAAAACTAAAAAGATTGAGGCTATGGCTATCAGATTTACACGCATGTTATCTGACTGCACCACATCACGCATATCATAAAGATTGGGACTTCTGCCTAGCATGTATGCGTCGTCGCCGTAATACTCTTTTTCGGTTTCGTATATTTTTGCCATAGTATTAAAGGTGGTGTCACCTTCTATCGGCAGATCTACGTAGACAAGTATGCGAGCGTGATTTTCAGAGTAAAACTGCTCTTTAGCAGCCGTGCTCAAGATATCCGGAGGGATTTCCGGACCTACGGTGCTTGCGTAAGACATGACGTTTGTAACGTGCTCCAAACTTCGCAAGCTTTCGGAGAGCTGTTGCTCTTTGGCCACATCTCCACGTGGAACTAAAGCGACAACAAGATTATTAGTACCAAAGTGTTCCTTTATTTTATCCGAGTCCTCTTGTGCACGAGTGCCAACACCGGCGCTTTCTGATCCATACAAAAAGTCGGTACGGCTTTGACCTAAAAATGTTGGAACTATTGCCAAGATGACTACTATCGTTACAGGGATTGCAATCTTTGAAATTACTCGGTATATGTTTTCGAAACTTGGCAAGAACGGACGATGTTTGGTTCGATCCATCAGCTTATACATGCCCAGTGTTAAAGCCGGTAAAAATATCATGGCTGACAAGAAACTGAAGATGATGCCTTTTGCCAGATTAATACCAAGGTCTGCACCAATCAAGAATTCCATGAATACCAGTGCCAGGAAACCAAAAAGTGTTGTTGACGCGCTTGATGCCACAGTTGAGAACGAGGTTTTTATAGCATGTTTCATTGCTATATTTGCATCACCATATTGTTTTCGATAATCTGCAAAACTATGGAGCAAAAATATCGCGTAGTCTAGCGACACAGCCATCTGTAAGATAGGACTTACAGAGTTAGTGATGAATGAGACATCGTCGTAGACTATATTTGTACCCATGTTGAGCACAATGGCAACGCCGATCGATATCAATAGCAAAAGCGGCTCAAGCCAAGAAGTCGTAGACAGCGCCAAAATTATAATTATGGCAGGAACCAAAATAAAGAATGCGCCCATAACCTCATTAGCGGTAGCATTTTGCATGGCCGCCATCATTGCCGCATTGCCACCCACTGCATTATCGTCACCGATAAGCTCGTATAAAGCAGCAGTCGTTGCCTGTTCGCTGGCTTCCTCAATAGTTATCTGAAACAACGCTACATTGTCTTTGTAATACTGTTCAACTGTATCTTGGTCAAACAGCTCAAGAGGACGCTTGATGTCAACAACGTCATCTAGCCAAAGAACAGAGTTTACTCCAACTACTTGAGATATCTTTTGCTTGTAATCTAAAGCCTCAGCAATTGAGATATTGTGGATCATGACCTCTGCGTTTGGCATATCTTCGGAAAACTCCGAGTCCATGATCTTTAAAGCTTGTGTGGATTGCGCGTGTTCCGGCAGATAATCTAAAACATCGTAGTTTACCTTTGTCAGCATGGCTAAAGGGGCACTAATCAGTGCCATAAGCACGAAAGCGATAATAATCAGCTTTCGCCTTTTTACTATGAAGTTTGCAACATGCTCCATAAGTGTGCTCCGGTTTAGCTCACCTGTTTAGGTGCTCCCACATGCATTTTAACTATTGCGATAAGCATAGTTTTTCGACATAATGTATTTTTATAGACATAGTGTCTAATTGCAACCAACAGATTATCCCTAGATGAAAGTAATTAGACAGCAACTATGCATTGTGTTGAATAGTTTCCAAGCTGTAACTTCTATTTAGCAAGGGAGAGTAATAATGGCGGTTGAACAAAAAACTGACAGACGGGTTGCTTACACAAAACATGCATTGCGTGGTGCCTTAATAAAGCTTATGCAAAACCAACATATTTCCGGAATCACTGTGAAGTCGATCTGTGAACTTGCAAACGTTAATCGCAGCACCTTTTACCTGCATTACAAAGATCAATATGATCTTTTGCATCAAATTGAACAAGAGATGTTGGAAAGCCTGCGAGAAAGGCTTGTTGAGGATGCTGTTCATAATGGCAATGGGTCACCGGGAGTGTCCAATGAAGACGGCAAGGCAAATAGAGGACCACTCACACTTGCAGCTATGACTAAGATATTAGAATACGCGCGCGAAAATGCGGATTTGGCACGCGTTCTTCTCAGCGAGAACTGCGACTTTGCTTTTCAGCAAGATATTATGGAACTTACCCAACTGGTTGCATTTTTACCGGAAGAGGATTTAGACGAGCGTATGAAAGACTACATCGTCACATTTAGCATCAATGGCTGCATAGCACTTGCAGANNGGCTACAAGACGGCATGTTAGAAAAACCTGCTGATTTTGCTAAGTTAATGCTACAAGTACTCTACTTTGGCACAGCAAGTTTCGTAGATGAAAACGGTGTTGCTCTTAAGGCTTATTAGACAGTAAATATTATCCATTAAGCTCTTAGATTATTATGGTAAAATATCCACTCGATTTTAGTTGCACAGAGCTTCTGTTATGCAACTTGCATCTGCAGTATGGGCGTTTAGCGCAGCGGGAGCGCACTTCCTT
>DBCW01000161.1:0-233 GCA_002293265.1 Eggerthellales bacterium UBA948 | reverse complement strand
AAAAAATAATTCGCTTCGCTCATCGACCATTTTTTGGGTATCCCTTTTTAACCTAGGGTCAGAGCCGTTTTGCAATGACAAGCAGTCTTGTATTGGTATGTTAACCAAAACCCCTGTTAAGCTATTTAGGTTTTTTTGATGAGCAATAAGAACGGAGCACACCTTTGGCTACCCAATCCGGGAAGCCCGGTCGCTCCGTCAAGTACACTCTAGCATGTTTAACGCTTAAGCTC
>DBCW01000144.1:17525-23572 GCA_002293265.1 Eggerthellales bacterium UBA948 | reverse complement strand
ACTTATTTCAAACTCAGCGAATATGTACTCTTTGCCACCAGATAAAGCATTTGAGCCGGGCGTAAGATCGCCATCCCGATATTTAAACTTGTCGCTTTGTATATCAGAGGGCAATTGAGCACTTGAAGAGCACTTGAAATTGCTAAATGAAAGATCGCCATCAGTGATGGTCTCACCTGGTTGATATATGAGAGAAGAATCTAGCTTGACATCCGGTATCGAGTATTCTTCTACAGGGGTGTTGGGAACCTGCTTTGGTGTGGTGGGGCTACCCGGACCATCCGGATTATTAGAGGCAAGGTCTAAAGATGTATCTACTTGGGTTTGTTCATTTTTTGTGCAGCCAAAAATACCAAAGCAGAGAAGAAGGCCAATACACAATGATAATATTCTTTTGGTCGTGTTCATTTTGGTTCCTTTCTTAGTGTGACAGCATTGAATAGATGTATGTAAATATCGGATTTATGCAGAAGAGATATAATCCTTACGTCTGGCAAGATGAAGGTTGATTGTTTGAATTACAATCAAAAGCAAAACTGCAATCAAAAAGACGTAATACTTGCCAAACAACCAGAATTGATAATTCGTATTTATCCAGGCTAAGGTCTGGACTCCCGCTCCGGCTGTAATGTGTGGTATGTCAAATGAATTGGGAAATGCGATAGCGAGCAGGCACAACATAGGAACCCACTTCTTGTTACTTATAAGATCGATAAGCGTCCATAGACTATTCGCTATGAATAAAATCAAAAAGCAGCAAATGAAAAATGCCAGTATAACGAGCGCAAACGGAGGGTTTGTCATTGTTTCGCCGTTTGTATTCGATGCAAAAAGACTATGGCTTGTTTCAAAATCAATTAAGCCGTTTGTCCAAAGAGCCCCAAAAAGCAAGGAGGATATCGTAGTGACAAGCGCAATGAAAAGCGCGAGTCCACACGACTTCAACAGTTTTTCCAACCAGATTGCGAAACAGTCGTTATTGCGGATTATCCTGTTAGGATTATGATCATATCTTGTTATGTTCAACATGCCAAAAGCAGAGACGGGGACCAAAGCAAAGGCGATCCAATGTTTAAGCCCGCCGGCAGTAAGAAGTAAAACGTCAGCCAGTTTTATTTTTTCCACATAGCCATAGAAATCAAAAAATATATAAAGGCTGACCTGATGTAAAGCTATCAACAAAACCACCGCAATACCGCCGCCGATCAATGAGGTGCGGTGAAGTGAAATGAAGCTTACTATGCGAGTGATCCCAAGATTAATAGACTTCATCTTTGTGAGCCCTATACACGCTGAAACACAAGATTGCAGCCAGGAGAATAACAAACTCTGCTGTTACCGCAAGCGGGTCGAGTGGGATGGGTTGATCGGGGCGTAAGATACGCAAAGGCGAAAACGTTGCCAGCTCAAAAGATCCCAGGATAAGTAAAAAGTCCAAGAAAGCACAAAGCGCAAACGGACTCAGCATAACGAGAGTTTTATTTGCGATTATGTACGAAAAGGGAATGACTAGGAGACTCAATAGACCGGAAAGCATAAAAATAAGTGTCAAAAACAGGAGCAGATAGATGAATGGTTCTTGATAAAAGAGAGTATCCATCATGCTTAACTCTGAGATAGTGAACATACCGGTAGCGGGAATCGGTTGGAAAGCAGGTACGATCATGGCAACGACAGCAAGGTTTAAAACAAGCGGAATTACCGCTACGCAACCTGCGCTGAGAAAGATGCTGATAATTTTTGCAGCAAAATACCCCTTCAGCTCACTGCGCAAAGCGATATTTCTTAGATATGAACTGCTCCTGTCGCTAAAGAACGTGTCTGCATGAGGTATGCAGATGAGTAAAGGGAGCAACAAGAAATAGAGGTTGATTTCCAAATCGCTACTGCCACCGCCTATCCATGAGTTAAAAAGCGAGAGGGGATATGCATTTTTTGAACCGTAAAGCTCTCGCGCTTCGCTTTGACCCAAGAACTCGGGGACGGTCGTAATAAAGACGTGTGCAAGGGTGATGACACAGCCAATAGTCAAAGCGATGACAAACATCCTGTTGTGAAAAGCTCTGTGTAACTCGAATTTGATAATTGAACTCACAATGCTCTCCAATCTTTGGGGGAGCCCAGGTGGACAAAATGATATGCGGGATAAACTGACAAGACTAGGTCGTAATCGCGCTGAGGTACAAGCTCCCAATCTGTGCTGTTTTTGAATTGCGTACCAACCAATTCAAATGGCAACTGTATGGTTTTGCTGGTGTTACCATCGAAAGCACGCAGCTCTTTAGCACTCTCCTCATTTAAGCTGTCAAGTAGCATAAGGCTCACCCCGTTGCTCCAAGCACCGGATTGAAGCGAGATCGAGCTAATATCAAAGAGGAGTCTTTCTGTGTTCCTATTGGTCACTTTGACATCAACAACGATTAACTTGGGATTATTGGGATTGTCCGAATCTCTGAAGAGGCTTGTATAGCCCGGTGCTATTTTCTCAATATGGTTAACGTCATATACTTTAAACTTGGTGACAGATAGGGATAAATTGTCGCCGTCGATCTCATCTCCAACACTGTGTTCAACTCGAGGTATGTTTGGAGCTGAGGAATTTACGTAGGCTATTTTAACGACTACAATAGTCAGCAAGATGGCGAGTGTGCTCAGAATAATCAAATTACGAATCACCGGTCGAGATTTAGGCAGGCTCATGGTTTTTCACCTCATAATATTTAGTGACCTTGCCCTCATACATCTCGATCACTTCATCAGCTATGGACACCAGCTCTTGGGTGTCATGACAGGCTATAATCAGTAAGGCACCCTCATCTTTCTTCTTCAAAATCAGATCACGAATTTCTTTAATACCGTTTTCATCCAAAGCATTAAAAGGCTCGTCCAAGAGGATTAGCTTTGGGTTTTCGATAAAAGCAGCTGCAATACCAAGTCTTTGTCGCATTCCAAGTGAATACTTCTTGTATGTACGCTTATCTAACGGATCGAGTCCAACGGCTGCTAGCGTTTCTTTGAGTTCTTGGCTCGTTGCAACACCGCGTATCATTGCCAAGAGCTCAAGGTTTTTAAGACCCGTATACTTTGGGATAAACGTAGGGTTTTCTATGAGCGCACCGACATTTTTTGGAAAAGACATGTCTTTACCCAAAACAGCACCATCGATTTCTATGGTTCCCGATGACGGTCTGATCAAGCCGCAAATGGCTCTCATAAGCATGGTTTTCCCGGAACCGTTGATGCCACGAAAGCCGTATATCTTGCCGCTTTGCATCTCAAGATTTATGTCGTCTAAGACAATGCGGCCTTTAATAGTTTTGGAAAGGTTGTTGATAGTGATTTGCATAAAAACCTCAGATTCTTGTAGACGAGATTAATTTATGCTCGTAGTATGTGATTTGATTGTCACGAAGAATGCTACGTGTTGTCACAAAGTGGTAAATACTTATTTGTTGTCAGTCTTGTGAAAGCTCTTTGTTACTGCGAATTATGAGGATGTTTCTGTCGCTTAAAAATCAGAACTGTCGTACACTGGTGCATCTTTTTCCCAATTATCAAACCAAGACCAGTCCACCGCACTATCTTCAAAAACTATACTGTTTTCTATAACCTTACCGGTAGACATATCTACAGCACAATAGAAAGTGCCGCCTTCAATTTCTGCGGATACATACCATCTCGCAAAATCAGAGTCAATGAGCGAGGAGACAAAAACGCGATTGGTAAAAGCTTTTGCGGTTCTTTGCTTGTAAGTCTCTTCGGCTACTGTTGTTGCGTATTGAGGTGTGACTGCATCAAGTGGTGTATTTTCTCCTCCGTAACTAACAAATATACGAAGTTGGTTTGATTCGTCTGTTTCAGCAGAATTGGTCTCAAAAGGTTGAACATGATTGATGTCTTCGGTCTTGATAACTCCTTCGTCACCATGAGTGCTGAGGGATAATGTTACGTTCGCCAAGAGTGTTCCTGAGGTGATCAAGAATACGGCAACTCCAATGGTTAGCATTATACCGGCCATCCTTTTTGCTGGCGGCACTACCTTATCTTGCTCAGAGTGGTTGTTTTCTATGTTGTCCACGCAGTCTCCATCTATTAAAAGCTTTAGCAGCTATTGAAAAGTAGGGTGGCGATTGTGCCTTTGCCGGGTGCTGATGAATAACGTAAATCAGCCTTATGCAGTGCGGCTATTTTATAACATAGAGATACACCCAATCCGGTTCCTCCTGATTTTCTGCTCCTGGAGGTGTCCGCGCGATAAAACGGCTCTCCTAAGTGAAGCAATTCATCTGCATTCATGCCCTGCCCGGAATCGATTATTTCTATAATCACAAGTTTATCAACCAGTGTGGTTCTTAGTTGGATTCTTTCACCACTTGGGTAAGCCATGCAAGCTTTAATTGCATTGTCAAGCAAGTTGATAAGCAAGCTCTCCATGAGAATTTCGTCGCATGCGATTCTCACATCCGGTATGGGGTCAATTTCAAGGTGCAGTGATGCTTTCTTAATATCGGCTTGAACTGATAGAGCCGCACGTTGTACGATATCTCGCAACTTGATTGGCGTGAGTTCTATGCTCGCGTGATCCAAGGATGCAAGCTGGAGCATTCGCTGCGATATTTTTTGTAGTCTCGCACTTTCATCGATGATGTAGTCAAGTGAGGAGCTTTGTTCATCTTCTGTAAGCTCGGCAATTCTCATGTATTCTGCATACCCCTTAATTGCAGTAAGCGGGGTGCGTATCTCGTGCGATAGGTCGGCTGCCATGCGTGCATTCTTCTCTGCAACCTGCTTTATTTCATCAATGTTTTCTACCGCTGTGTCTGCCATGGCATTAAACCCAAGCGCCAAGTCCTGTATCTCATCATGACCTTTTACCTCAGCTCGCTGATTGAGGTCACCTTGCGCAAAACGATTTGCATTGCCGGCAAGTTTCTCCAAAGGCTTGGATAAATCGCGTAAAACAAAGTATAAACTCAGCGCAAGAAGAACAGAGACAGCGAAACTACCAACCAGCAGGGAGTTTTTCATGTCACCCCAGGTATTGACCATCTCCGATAATGAGCGTGCGCAGACAAGTACAACTGATTGCTGGTCATTTGCAATATGGCTCGAAATAATAACGTGCAGGTCTTCGTCGATTTGCTTTGTTGTCCAAAGTTGTTCTCCGGGTTCTTTTGGCATCAAAGATCCGATGTCGTCAAAGATGGGAAAATTAGAGAACAGCACTTCGCCATCATAAATAAATTGGCTGAGCAGTCCGTCTTGAGCATAATAATTGCCATATGACTTAAAAAGAGCTTCCGGCAACACTTCCGAATCTTGATTGGTTGCAGATATATCTTTTGCTACGTTTTGCGCTATGAAGTGCTGCTCGCTTCGCGCTTTTTCAATCTCGCTGTTGAGCATTTGGTTCCAGTTTTGCCAACCGATAAAAATGATGCCGCCATAAAGTGCCAGCAGAAATAGAGATAAGCTAAGCAAATAGGTCTTTTGCCAAAAACGCAGTTTCATCTTAGACTCTCGTAGATAAGCGATAGCCATGCTTATAGACAGTTTGGATATTGGACTCCCAGCCCAACTTCTTTCTTAGTCTAAGTATGTGCATGTCCACGGTACGACTTTCACCGTCAAAATCAAAGCCCCATACCAGCTCCAGAAGCTTGGAGCGTGAAAGTGCAATGTTTCTGTTGATGATGAGGGTTTCCAGCAACTCGAATTCTTTAAGTGTGAGTACGATTTCTTCTACGTTTGAGCCACCTTTATTATCGCTCAGCACAAAAACTTGGCGTGTATCCAGCTCCACTCTGATTCCATTCAATTCAAACACTGACTGCAACTTGTTTGTGCGACGCAAAACAGCTTCAACACGCGCCAATAGTTCCAGTATCTCAAAAGGTTTAACGATGTAATCATCCGCACCTAATCCCAAGCCTTCAAGGCGACTACTCAAGCTATCTTTTGCGGTAACAAAGATGACAGGAATATCCGTTCTCATATGCTGCTTAACTTCAAAACCGCTAAAACCCGGCATCATAACATCCAGTAAT
>DBCW01000144.1:0-17488 GCA_002293265.1 Eggerthellales bacterium UBA948 | reverse complement strand
ACCAAGCGAAGATTTCTACATATTAGTTCGTTGATAGCCCGCTCATCTTCTGCAACCAAAATCTTTGCCATATCGCTATACCTTTCTGCCGGTCACATATTATTACAGAAAGATGTAACAGAGTGGTCACGGTATGCTTAATATTGTGGGTATAAGCATGAATTATGCATTCCCAGCAAAGAAGAGTGAATTTTTTGGCTGGCAATCAATACTTTTGATTGTATGTTGTATTGGGAAGCGATCAAAAACAATCTGGTGTTACTAAGCGCAGATAAAAAATGCGATGAATATGCGCAGGATGGTCTTAAACTCATTCATTAAACCAACTCTTTCAAAGGGCAAAAGACCATTTAAGCAGTATACTTTTCAAACAGTGATGAAGTTCAAATAATGCTCTTTTAATGTAAAACAATGGGAGGAAGAATGGATTTTAACAACTATCTGGGAAAGGATATCCCTAAGCTTGGATTTGGTTTAATGCGCTTACCGCGTGTTTCCGGGGCGGGCAGCCCAATAGATATACCGCAGTTCAAGGCGATGGTGGATATCTTTCTTGATGCAGGATTTACCTACTTTGACACCGCTTATGGTTACGAGGATTCTGAGGTCGCAACAAAAGAGGCCTTGGTGGATCGCTATCCGCGCGAAAGTTATCAACTTGCTACAAAGCTTCCTGCCTGGCATGCCAAGACTAAAGCAGACGCTGAGGCAATGTTATACGAGTCTTTGAAACGTACAGATGCCGGATACTTTGACTATTACCTCTTGCATAACTTAGGCGCACATCGTAGCGCATACTTTGATAAGTACGATACCTGGCAGTTTTTGGCGCAGCGCAAAGCCGAAGGATTGATCAAGAACTTGGGTATTTCTATGCATGATAAAGCCGACCATTTGGATGAGATACTTACCAAACACCCCGAGATTGATTTTGTGCAGCTACAGATAAATTATGCTGACTGGGAGAGCCATTCCATACAGTCTCGCTTGTGTTACGAGACGGCGCTTAAGCATAATAAGCCTGTTATTGTTATGGAGCCAGTCAAGGGCGGCAATCTCGCTGCATTACCCCAAGCAGCTGCAAATGTGTTCAAGGAAGCAGACTCCCAAGCTTCGCAAGCCTCATGGGCGCTGCGTTATGCTGCATCACTAGAAGGCATCATCACAGTGCTTTCCGGTATGAGCGATCTGGAACAAATGCGCGAGAACATCAAGATTTTCTCTGACTTAAAACTGCTTACAAGCGAAGAGCGAACCGTAATCGCTAATGCTTTAAAAGAGCTGGAGAAAGTTGACACTATAGAATGCACGGCTTGTGATTATTGTCTCGCAGATTGTCCGGAAAACATCGCAATTTCCGGGATTTTTGCGACCATGAATAAATATGCAATGTTCAATAATCTGGAGCGCACCAAAGGCGACTACGTTTGGGAGACAAAGCTTCATAACCGCCAAGGAGCATCAGCGTGTAGCAAGTGTGGAGTATGTGAGAATATCTGTCCTCAGCAGCTTCCAATTCGCGAGCACCTAGAGCGCGCCGCTGAGCTGTATGAATAGGGATACAAGCATAACACTTGAAGATCTTAAGCATGTTTTCCGGAGAATAGCCGATATCGAAAACTACGCAAAGGATAACCTGATCGATTGCGACTCACTGGTTATTTTGTATCAACTTTGTCAAGATCATCGAAGCATTGCAAGCAGATTATCAAAAAGCTTATATCTTTCACCGGCAAAAACAACTCGTTGTCTGAAGCGATTAGTAAGCCTTGACCTCATAAGTGAGTCTTTGGATAGTGACGATTATCGAAAAATCTTTTATAAGATTTCCGGCAATGGCGNNTCATAAATGAGTTTGTTGTTGTTCAAGGAAAGTTATGCATTTCAAAGGGCATCGAGCAATATCAGCAGCTAAAAAAGGCAGTACGCCAAATTGAGCAAAGTGCAAGCATTGTGATCACGAGTACAGCACAGAAAGTGATCATTACGCTTGAATATGCAAAAAAACCTATATCGGTACATGAATTATGCAATTGCGTATGTTTATCCCAATCAAAAGTCTCTATGTCACTAAAAAAACTGCAAGGCATGCAGATAGCGGTGCGAGCACCTAATGGCGATGATGCCAGAGAACATTTCTACAAAATTACCGATAAAGGGTCTATGCTGGCAAAAGAAATGATCGTTATCCTCGGCGATAAACTTAATTAAGCTTACGGCTTTGGCAGGCACAAATATCCATCAATATTGAAACTAATAATCATACTTTTGCCCGTGCCCTCAGCATCAGGTATCAAAGGCGTGTTAGACTTCGCATTAGCAGCAGAAATGGCCATCTATGCTACAAATAATTTAACGACACATGAGACAAATTCAAGGAGGAATGTATGGGAAAATCTCTAAGTCGCCGTGGTTTTGTTAAGGCTGCGGGTGTCGCAACTCTCGGTATATCAATGGGTGGTGTTTTAGCCTCTTGTGGTACCCAACAAAATCTGGAAACTAATCCTAATGTTGCAGCAGATCCAACGGTTGAGGAGCAACAGTTTACTTGCACTTGTTCGTGGAGCTGTTCATTTTGTCAATATCATATCTATGTTAGGGATGGCAACGTTTCACACATGCTCCCCAAACCTGATTTTGATTATCGAACCTGTTTGAAGGGTCGCTCTCGTATTCAGAGAACTTACTCCGAAGAGCGCATTCGCTATCCCATGAAGCGTGTTGAGGGTAGTAAGCGTGGAGCAGGCGAGTGGGAGCGTATTACATGGGATGAAGCAGTTGAGACTATTGTTACGCAGTGGAAAAAGACCGAATCTGAGTATGGTCCATTGGCTAACTCTTATTATCAAGGCGGCGGCGGATCACAAGGTTCACTACATGGAAATGCCGGCCTGATAATGCGTTTGTTCAACGCACTGGCATGCACAAAATGGGATTACTCATTTGATGCAGCCACCAACATCGGGCTCACTCGTGCAGGAATACAGTGGTTTGATCAAAATGAGCCAAAAGACTTTGTTAATTCCGATTATGTATTATTGATGGGGGCTAACCCGGTCTGCGCGCAGATCCAAATGTGGCAACACATAGCTAATGCTCAAGCCGGTGGCACGAAGCTAGTCTGCGTAGACCCACTGTTTTCGGCCACAGTGGCAAAGGCCGATAAATGGATTCCGGTCAAACCCGGTTGTGATGCAGCACTTTATTTGGGGCTCATCAAAAAGATGATGGACGAAGAAACTTATGCAACTGACTTTGTTTTGAATCACACCTGCGCTCCATATTTGGTTCGCAATGATACCAACATGTACGCTCGCGGCAGTGAGTATGGTGAGCCGATGCATGAAGGACCTCCGTTTTGGGTGACAGGAATTCCAACTGAGATCGATCCGATCATGGTTTGGGATGAAACTACCGGAGCACCTGCTCCATTTGATACTTGCGAAACACCGGCATGGTCGTGTCCGGATTCTGCATATACCACGGCGTGGGATTTGTTTAAAGCCCATGTTCAAGAGTGGACGCTAGATAAAGTAATGCAAGTGACCGGCATATCCGCAGAAGACTTTAACTATCTTTATGATATGTTGCAGCCTAAGAATAAAGTTGCTCACTACATCAACTTTGGCACTGGTGCTTATGAAAACGGTTTGCATGCAGCGTATGCAATGTCAGCACTAATCGCTATGACAGGAAACTTTGGCGAGCCGGGACGCTCGGTAGGCGGATTTGACCATATGTATGGTAACTTCTTTGGTCACGCTCTCACCGCTCCTTCTAATGGCAAGAGTGTTTCTGTGGTTACTTGGCTGGCTGCTTGCGATATCGTAACCTCCGGCAAATTAGCCGGTGAGGACTACCCAATCAAGAATCTGTGGATCAGCCACGGCGGTCTGATTGGTGGAAACGTAAACTCCAATCGCGTTAAAAAGGAGATGCTGGACAATATGGAGCTTATCGTTGTCCAAGATCCTTTCCTTACAGATACTGCACGTTACGCCGATATCTTGCTTCCTGCGACCGACATGTACGAGTACGAAGATGTTGTGCCACTTAGTCATGAGAAGAACGTGCGTATTTCTGAAAAATGTATCGAGCCTATGTATGAAGCAAAAACCGACGGCGATATCGCTCGCTTGTTTGGCGAAGCTTTTGGTCTGGCCGATGCGGTTTGTGATGTTACCGATGAGGACTGGTGGAAAGGCACATTTGACGATGTTCCTGCCGCTGTTGAAAACGGCATCACTCTTGACACTCTGCGTGAGAAAAAACTGATGCGCTATACAAAAGCTGAGCCTTATATTGGTAATATCGATTACAAGAACTTTATCACCGAGACCGGCGATCTGATGTTTTATGTTGATAACCCGGCTCCTCGCACTCCCTCTAACTATGACATCTCAAATGTGGCTCGCGAGAGAATGCCCAGCTATTTTGAGAACAAAATTGCCGGAGAGAACAGCGCGCAAGCTGCTCAGTATCCACTGGTCTGCACATCATGGAGAAATCCTTATCGCGTGCATATGACCATGTTCATGAAGACTTGGGCACAAGACGTTCAAAGTAGCCCCAAGCTCTTTATCCATCCGGATGATGCCAAAGCGTACGGCATCACAGACGGCGAAGATGCCAAGATCTACAACGACAATGGTCACTGTGTAGTACAGGCTGTTTATCACAGCGGTATGAGACCCGGCATGACATGTTACTTCAAAGGTTATGCAGAAAATGAGACTAAGTCAGGATCTCTTGGTTCGATAACTACAGATTATGCAGATCCGTATGCAGTTAACTGCTCGTTCTTTGATAATCGTGTTGCGATCGAGCCTTGGGACGGCANNGTAAATTATGCCTAATAAATATGCTATTGTTGTTGATACGCGCCGCTGCATCGGATGTTGGTCTTGTAGTGTCGCATGTAAGCTAGAGAACAATCTTCCCGATCAGTCTTGGTGGAACACTATCATGACCGTAGGTGGAGATAGCGATAATACCCCTGCCGGTGATTACGGTATGAACACTATGAGTTACACACCGTACCATTGCATGCATTGTGATAACCCGGGCTGCGTTGCTGTGTGTCCAACCGGTGCTGCCTACAAAGATGAAGAAACCGGCATTGTCATGCAAGACGTGGATGTTTGCATTGGCTGTCGCACCTGCTTAGGCGGTTGCCCTTATACCGGTGTTCGTACACACATCCAAGACGAGCCGATCCCGGCATTGGATTGGCCGCTGGGACATCAAAAAGCCCCTGCTCACAAGGCCAACACTGTGGAGAAATGCATTCTGTGTTTCTACCGCGTAGCCGAGGGTGGAATACCGGCATGTGTTGAGGGATGTCCGGGCAGGGCAAGGGTCTTTGGCGATCTGAATGACCCGTCAAGTGAGGTTTCAAAACTAATAGCCGAGCGTGAGTATACGCAAATGCTTCCTGAAAATGGAACCGGTCCTAATGTTTACTATCTCAGCTAATTGTTGTTATAAAGTTTGATATTATCCATTTAAGCGTATTACATCGTTAAAGCCAAAATTTGTGGGGGCATAAATATCAACGCCATGCCCCCACAAAGGCATTAGAATAGGAAGAACAAACATGCTTCAGACATCTTTAGGAATAGTGTTCAAGCTATTTTCTGTTGCATTTGAGCCACCAACCTTACCTTTAGCACAGGCAGTCACTTCCGGATCTCTTCAGCGAGATATGAAAACGGTCTGGGACGATCTGGAATTGGACGACAAAGCAATAACTGAGTTTATCAACGCTATCTCCGTATATAAGGATAGGGATAGCGACGATGTATTGCATGAGCTGCGTCGTGAGACTACACGTATATTTTTGGGCGATAAGCCACTGATTGCTAACTCTGAAGGTATGTGGAGAATGCGCTTCGAGGGCAGACAAGCTGTATTGATTATCAACTCTTATTCCTTAGAAGTTGCTCAGTTCATGCGCAAATGCGGTGTTGTTAAGACGGAAAAGTACAACGACTGCATAGATTACATCGAGCTGGAGTGCGACTTTGCATCAATACTGGCAGAGAATCCACAGTATCTTATTGAGCTAGATAAAGACCCAGGTCAGTTATTAAGCGACTTTATCGATAATCACATGAAGTTGTGGATACCCGGCTTTTGTTCAGATGTCCAAAACACTTCTCGCGTGGTATATTACCAAGCGTTATGCAAATTGATGAATGAGTTTGTTGAAGCATTGTAATTACCGGCTTAAGGTATGTGGGTTGCATGTGGGAGCAGACGACCAAGGTAACTGCCTTCACTCCAACATGTTTGGGGAGAAGAAATGAGCATCGGAGATAAATCCAACATTGTTGAGATTAACTTTATTTCTGAGCGCTGTCTTTATGCCAGAAGCACCTGGACAAGTTGCAGTTTGTGCGCCGATTCTTGCCCGGAAGCCGCAATCCGAGTAACTCCAGGAAGCAAGCCGCCATCTTATAATTCTGAAGCTTGCATTAAGTGCGGTCAGTGTCTGTCGGCGTGCCCGTTAGAAGCGTTTGAATCTGAGAAGTTTTCCGAGCGGCAACTGCTTCAGAAACTGCAAGATGAGGGTGACATACAATTACGTTGCTTCCTGTCTACACCGGATAAACCATACGTTTATGTGCATGATGAGTTTAAAACTTACGAGTTATCAACTTGTCTGGCAGCGCTTACATCCGGTGCACTGTTTGAAATATCTCTTACGCGCAGCTGCGAACTATTTACCGATCACTGTGCTACGTGTTTGCTGTATCCAAAACTGGAAAGCACTTTAAAGGCTAATGTAATGCAAGCATCCATGCTTTTAGCCGACTGGGGCAGATCGGAAAACTTGTGCGAATCCATCGTTTTGAATATTTTGCATGATAAAGCAAACAATCTGAAAACTGAACAGCTCTCGCCTTGTACCAAGGACTCAAAAATTACTGCAAATAACATTAACTTTATGCACACCAGCGTAAGGTCTCTTTTCCACGGACGAAAGCGTAGGCGGTCAAGAAATAAAGGTATGTTACCATTGAGAGCCAAGAAAAGGCGTGTGCCATCATGGCGTCTTAGGCTAAAAGATCACTGGCGAAACAAACCAAGATCATTTGCAAGCATCTGTCTTTGGCCAACATTGATTGTAAATGCTGAGCAGTGCAAGGCTTGCGGCATATGCATGCAGCTATGCCCAACCGGATCGATACGACATATGCTGCATGACGAAAAATTCAGCTATTCTTTTGTTCCGGGAACATGCGTGGATTGTGGATTGTGTATTTTGTCGTGTGCCTCCGGCGCGCTTACTAGAGATTATCAATACGCAGATGATCCATATACAGACATATTGCGCTTATCGCAGAAAGCAAAAGCCTGTCCCCGCTGCAAGTTACCGGTTTTAGAAAGCCAAGGTTCCTCACTATGCTTTTTGTGTACGTCGGAGCCGGATCCACAAGAGTTCAAAGAGCGTGTAAAAAAACAGATGGCTGAATTTTTGTGGCAATCACCGCAGGAAGAAGAGATGTGATGGTTGACTCTGCAACAATATTTTCGGATCGAAAATTAGTCGTCGCTATCCAAAAATTCTATTTTGCGATTGAAGAAGCCTGTCTAATGATTGGCGATATAAGTCTTAAAGAGTATGTGATTTTAGTGGCAATGGGAGAACTTGCCAGCGGCTTTCCACTTAACGGCGCTAAAACAAAGTGTGATACTGATAATGACAGTAATTATTGCGCACTATTTCTTGAAGAAAAGGAGCTTGCCGTTAGAGTTCGCAATAGTAATGATCGTAGAGGGTTTGCGCTTTCGATTACAGCAAAAGGTCGCGCAAGGCTTAACCTTATCGACAACACAATATCTAAGACTCTGATATCCAGAAACCCAAACTGGTCTGAAGCGGAGTTTGAGTATCTGGTATCAAAAGCGCACGCATTACCGAGTATCTATCCAAATACACGTATCACGACAATACTTTCCAGTGAATTCTTGGTCTTTTTACAAAAATATCATCAGGCGCTTACCAACGTGGCAGCATATTATGGTATGACCTCGTCACAGATCGCCATATTGTGTGCATATGAAAACTCGGAAAATCTTCTTTCGTTGGAATATGTACAACGATTACATGGCAATTCAAATCTCGTGATAGAATTTCTTCTGGAGGATTTAGAGAAAAAGACTTTGATCGACGTTAGCCATTGCGTGGAGATTACTCAAAAAGGACAGCAAAGAATTAAGGAGCTTACGCGTGAGGTAGCCTTTTATGTATCTGATTATCTCGACAAATACAGTGAGCATGAAGTGTCTCTATACGAAGAATTATGTGAGCATTTAGTCTATATGGTCAAGTGATAGGAAATTTTATGGGTGAACAGATGAACATGCGTGAGCAAGTGCATCCTATATCGCTCAAGGTGTCCTCGTTAGCCTCCCTCTTTTCTATATTGGCTTTCTTTTTTGCGTATCCCAGTAAAGAGCAAATTGAAAGTTTATCTCCGGAACAGTTAATAGATGAATGCAAAAAGTTAATTCTGGCATCGAACAGTAGCTTTCAAGGTACATTTACTAAGTTAAAAAAAGACATGCTGCAAAACGATAGGCGAGGCAATAGCTTTTTTCGCGCAGAGTACACTCGGCTATTTATCACTCCTCCTACGCAGATCAGCCTTAAAGGTTCTAGCTGGGTGAAAACTCGCACGCAACTATCAAGAGCTAAGGGTGAGGCATATGCTGTGTCGCAAATATATCGCGATATAGGACTTAGAAATAAAGCCGGCACTAAAGATCCGTATGATCACCTGGTGAGCGAGCTTGACTATATGTCATACGTTGCAAACGCCGAAGTCATGGCGTGGAACGGTGGAGATGCGGGCAGCGCATACGAGTGGCGAAAACTGGGAGATGTCTTTATGAGACAACATTTTGCCGAGTTAGCTTTGGGTGTGTCTTCTCAAATTGAGTGCTTATCAAACAACGCTCTTATGCGACTTTGTGGCTTAATGCTGGGTGCCGTCGTTGCTGCCGAGTTTTACGAATTAGGTCCAAGCGAAAGAGAGAAAGAAGAGTTGGAGTGGAACGCCAGTTTTGTTATGTAGATAGTGACTAAAACATCGATCATGGCATTAATGCATCCATTAACTTTTTTAATCGTAAAAACTGTTGACAATTTTGATAGAAATGATGATACTGATTCCTATCTGATAATCAATATCAATAAGGAGATGCAATGAAAAAATATATTTGTACAATTTGCGGTTATGTTCATGAGGGCGACTCAGCTCCCGAGGCCTGTCCACAGTGCAGTGCACCTGCAGAAAAGTTTAACGAGCAGTCCACAACTGAGCTTGTTTATGCTGACGAGCATAGACTTGGTGTTGCTAAAGGCGTAGACCCGGTGATCGTTGAAGGTCTTCGTCAAAACTTCATGGGCGAGTGCACAGAAGTAGGTATGTATCTGGCAATGAGCCGTCAAGCTGAAAGAGAAGGCTACCCGGAGGTTGCCGAGGCTTATAAGCGTTATGCATTTGAAGAGGCAGAGCATGCAGCCAAGTTCGCTGAGTTGCTGGGTGAAGTTTTGGATGAGTCAACAAAGAAGAACCTTGAAATGCGCGTATTGGCAGAGCATGGTGCCACACAGGGTAAAAAGGATCTGGCTGTAATGGCAAAAGAGCAAAACCTCGATGCAATTCATGACACCGTACACGAAATGTGCAAAGACGAAGCACGTCACGGCAAAGGCTTCCAAGGTCTTTTGGATCGCTACTTCTAAGAACATGAGCAACAAGAGGAACACATTACAAAAGCAGCTGATCCTCGATGCGGTAGGCACACTAGACATGCATGCTACAGCCGAGCAAGTTTACGAGCACGTGGTTCTTACTTATCCAACGATAAGTAAGGCCACGGTCTACCGTAATCTGCGTCAGATGGTTGATGCAGGCGAGCTGCTAAGTGTGGGAACATTTAACGGCTCCACACACTACGACCACAGATGCCATGAGCACAGTCACTTCGTATGTGAAAGCTGTGGCGGTGTTTTTGATGTGGATGGGAACTACTCCGATATCTTGGCTAGAGCTACAGGCACCAAGGGTATCGAGATCAAGAATTATCAGCTCACATTCAGCGGGATATGTGATAAGTGTAAATAAAGCATTTATCTAAACAGCCCCAGAACCAACCCGAATCCCAGACCACCAACAACAACCAAACAGACGCACAAGGCAAAGGCAAGCGCGCCTAGTGGGCTACGTGTGCTCACTGCGATCTCAGCATCTTCTTCGCGCTTGGCAAAGAACATCGCGTACACGATGCGCAAATAATAACCTGCTGACACAACACTCATAACAACTGCGATAACTACAAGAAGCAGTTGTCCCTCAGATAGGGCTGTGGCAAACAGATAGAACTTACCAAAAAAGCCGGCAAGTGGGGGAATGCCTATTAGCGATAGCAACAAAACTACTGTTCCCCAAGCAGCGGCGGGGCGGCGCTGTACTAAGCCGTTGAGATCAGACAACTTTGGACCTTCCTCCGCACATATGAACATCACACCCATTGTGGCAATCGCGTAAATTATGGCGTATAAAACGGCCGCCAGCATTCCAAAATCAGACACCACCGTTATGCCTACAAGCAGATAACCCGCATGCGCTATTCCGGAATAGGCCATAAGGCGGCGCATGTCTGTCTGTAGCAATGCCCCAAGGTTTCCAAGTATCATTGACGCGGCAGCTGCAAGTCCAACCACCAATGTGATCTCCGAAACACCAATACCGACAGCGTTAACCAAACGTGCAATAGCAATTGCGCCACCAATCTTGGGCACCGTAGAGACAAAGGAGACCAGCCAAGAGCTGGTGCCCTCATAAGCGTCAGGCGTCCAAAAGTGAAAAGGCGTAGCCGATAGTTTTGCAAATAAACCGACGAGTGCCAGGGTAATAGCAAATAGCCCAACAGTGCCTGCACCTGCAAGCGAAAGACCCGAGTAATGCGTGGTACCTGTGAGTCCATAAAGGTAGGAGAAACCAAAAAGAGTAACCAGCGTGGTGAGCATGGATAGCAAAAAGTACTTTAAAGCACCTTCCAAGCTCAATACATTATTTTTCTTGTAGCCGATAAGAACATAAGCCGGAAGTGTGGAGAGCTCTAAGCAGATAATTACAGTGATAAGTTCGCGTGCCTGAGCCAAAAACATCGCTCCCAGTGCCGAAAACAATGCCAAAGCGATAGCTTCTCGGGTTTGCTCATTTTTCTCGCCGGAAGTCCAAAGCAACCAGATTGCCGTGAGCACTGCAATAGCGATTTGTGAGAATTTTGCCAGATCATCAAAGACCAGCAAGCTGCCAAAAGGGCCATTTTGCCCGGTGGGCAAAAACGCAATAACCACAGCGGCAGCCAAAGAAAGCAAAACACCACACTTTGCCGCGGTACGTTCGTTGTACGGAAGATTACCGGCAAATATTGCCTGAAGTGCTCCCAGTAATACCAATATCTGGGGGATTATATATTCAAAGCCCTGCACTTATACCTCCATTAATTCAATTAGCTGACCGGCACTTGGGTCTACAAAATGCAGTAGCAAATCCCAGTAAACACCAACAGCAACGATGAGCACTACAAGCAAAACGATAGAGAATACTTCGCGTTTTGTTATGTCCGGCAGTTTTACGTGATCCGACTGAGGTAGTCCAAACAAAACGCTTCTTACCATCATCAACATGTAAGCCGCGCTAAGTAAGACGCCTATCAGCGCTACTATCACCAGCCAAGAGGGGAGTGCTCCACTCCATGCGGCTACAAGCGTTAAAAACTCGCCCACAAAACCTGAGAGCCCCGGGATTCCCATAGAGGCAATGGAGGCAAACATTAAAAGCCCGCCAATCACCNNCCGGTGTGCATTTTAAGAATCCTGAAAGCTTGGACATCTCGCGCGTGTGGGTGCGTTCGTAGATCATGCCAATTATCAAAAACAACATCGCAGAGATCAAGCCGTGGCTAAAACCTACAGCCAGTGCTGCATCAACACCTATGACCGAGACGGTACAAAGCGCCAGTATCGCAAATCCCATATGGGAAACAGATGAATAGGCAACAAGTTTTTTGATATCTGTCTGCGCAAAAGCTACAAGTGCGCCATATATTATAGAGATAACCGCGAGTATGGCTAATAACCAGCTCCAGGATGCAAAAGCGTCAGGCAGAACAGGCATCGATATGCGCATGAAGCCATATAGACCCATCTCGAGCAGTACTCCGGCAAGGATCGCCGATATCGGTGCCGATGCTTCAACGTGTGCATCCGGAAGCCAGGTGTGCAGTGGCCACATAGGCACCTTGACAGCAAAACCAAGGAAGAAGAGCAAGAACAGCCAACTTTGCAGCTCAAAGGAGAGCAAAGCGCCTTTTTGCGCCAAAACATTCATGTCAAAAGTGCCGGCATTAAGATACAAGATGATGATGCCAATGAGCATAAAAACAGAGCCCAGGAAAGTATATAAGAAAAACTTAATTGCAGCGTAAGCGCGCCGCGGACCGCCCCATTGAGCGATGAGGAAATACATCGGGATCAAGACAAGTTCCCAGAACAGATAAAACAAGATCAGATCCATAGACAAAAAGATGCCGTTCATGCCAACTTCTAAAAGCAGAAGCATCACAAAATAAAATCGTGGTTTTTGGTCTACCTTCCAAGAGGCGATCACGGCGATAAAGGTCAGTAAGGCAGACAAAAAAAGCATCGATATAGATATGCCATCAAGGGCAAGAAAATAAGCAATACCAAATTGTGGTATCCACGAGGCATACTCAACAAACTGCATGCCTGCGCCCGGATCAAACGTGATAACAAGCCAAAGCACAAGCGCTAAGTCCACACCGGTTATTATGAGTGCTACTATGCGCGCCCACATTGCCTTGCTCTTAGGAATAGCTATGCAAAGCGCCGCTCCGATAAGCGGAAGAAATATAACTAAGCTCAACACTCTACATTCACTCCTTAGTAGTTTCCGGTAAATAAAAAGGCTACACCCACAACGATCACCAAGACTATTGCTGAAGTAACAGCAAGACGCTGGTAGCTTTGTAGTTTTCCACTTTGAATCTTGCGAAGTTTATCTCCGGTACTTGTGCTTATAGAGGCCAAGCCATTTACCATCCCATCGATAACTACTCGGTCAAAAACGGCGGCTCCTTGGGCAATAAGACTAAACACAGAGACAAAAATCTTTTCATAGACAAAGTCAAAATACAACTTGTTTGCCAGTACAGTTTTTATAACACCATCTTTTCGCAGATTATCATCTGCGTTTTGCGCACCAGCTCGCTGCCGTCTAAATTGCAAGAATCCAAGACTAAAACCAAGTGCTGCAACTACCAGTGAGATTACTACCAGTTCTATAGATGGGTACTGACCGTGGTATCCAATGAATTCCATAAACCACGAACCGAGCCAACCGGCGAAGACGGTAACTATCGCTAAGAACGTAAGCGGAACAAGCATGGAGGGGCCACTGTCATGAGCATTCTTCTTAAGCGACCCTTCAAAAACATTTAGGTAAAGCCTGGAAGAATAAAATGCGGTAAGTGCGGTGAGCGCAAATATCACCACCGCGCCCCACTCCATATGCGCGTGCAGATATGCAACTACTATCTCGTCCTTGCTAAAGAATCCTACCAATGGTGGCAAACCGGCAAGGGNNCAAGTAATCCGATCAAAAATGTTAGCCATGTGCCAGGCAGTTTTTTTCTGAGTCCGCCCATATCGCGCATGTCTTGTGAGTGAACCGCATGAATGATAGAGCCTGATCCAAGAAACAGTAGCGCTTTAAAGAATGCATGTGCTATTAGGTGAAATACTGCTGCTACAATCGAGCCAACACCAAGGGCGGCAAACATCAATCCAATTTGCGATATTGTGGAGTATGCCAAAACCTTTTTGATGTNNTGTCGTTTTGCACACAGGCAATAAGTCCTCCTACCAATGCGGTCAAAAGTCCAATTATCATGGTGGCAACTAACACTTCTGGCGCTGCAAGAAATATCGGCATGGTAAATACAATAAGCAATACACCGGAGGCCACCATTGTTGCCGCATGAATCAACGCGGATGCCGGAGTAGGGCCGGCCATGGCATCGGGAAGCCAAACGTGTAAAGGTACCTGCGCTGATTTGCCAACTGCCGCAAGTAAAAGTCCGGACGCGATCACAATACAAACAATTGGCTCCCAAGAAGCGGATGAGCTAATTACGGTAGGCAGATCAAAGCTGCCCACCTGTTTGAATATGGCGATCAGTGCAAAGAAAAAGCCCAGATCGCCGATACGGGTAACGATAAAGGCCTTTTGCGCAGCGTAAGCAGGCTCCTCTTCTTCAAACCAAAAACCAATTAGGAAGTAGGAGCAAAGCCCCATTATCTCCCAGGAGACAAAGAGCAATAACACGTCATTTGCAAGCACAAAAGCCAACATGGCAGCGGTAAACAGTGACACTACCGAGAAATACCAGCCTTTACGCTCATCATCATGCATGTAGCCAAGCGAGAATATTTGTACGCAAAGACCTACAACTGCCACCACCAAGGCAAGCACTGCTGAGAGGTTATCGATGCGAAGCGACAAGGCGATGCTAGCGCCGTCAACCGATGCAATCTGGAATGCTCCTGCCCAGAGTGGCGCTGTGGCACCAGTACCGGCATCGGAAGCGGTGAGAGTTTGTACGAAAGCAAACCCGGCTACTATTGTCGCAATTATCATCGCAACAATCGGTACCCATCTGGCAAGATTGCGCATTTTTCGCGGCAAAGCCACCGTTAAAACAAAGGCTAATGCCGGTAGAGCCGGTATGGCAATAATCCAAGACATATATTGCTTATCCCTTCAGCTCGGTAAAGTCGTCAACTTCACTTTTGTGGGACTTCTGGTAAATCGCTACGATTAAAGCCAGACCAAGACCGATTTCGGCAGCAGATATCACCATGGCAAAGATCGCAAAGAACTGACCATCCATAGTCACTGGGGTTACAAATCTTGAGAAAGTAAGCAGATTGATATTTACCGCAATTGCCATTAGTTCAAGTGACATCAGTACTTGGATCGCAGATTTTTTTGAAAGCGCCCCATAAATGCCAAGTGAGAATAGGATTGCGGATAATATCAGGAATGCTGTTAGACCGATCTCCATTATTTATTCTCCTTTCTTGACCACCACACGGCACCTACCAATGCTACGGTCAGCACGACAGATGCTAATTCAAAGGGTAATGCCCAGCCGTCAGGTGAGAATAACTTGAGACTGAAAGTCATAAAGTCCGGTGCCGAATCGGGCATCAAAATATTACCGGTAGGCAAAATGCAGATCACTGCAATGGTCAATGCGCAAAACATTATTGCCACAACTAAGGCAAGCGGAGAAAAGTCTCTGGATCTGGTAGCATCTTCGCGCCTGCGCAGCGTAATCATGATCGAGAATATGATGATTACCGAGACTGCACCTGCATAAACCAATAACTGTACCAGTGCGATATAGTCTGCGCCTAACAGGTAGTAGATCGCTGCGGCAACAACCGATACTTCGAGCAGCCAAAAACCGGAGTGAATAATGTTTTTTGTGCAAAGCATGCCAATTGCACCAATAACTATAAATACAGCCAAGATGAAAAAGGCGACTATATTAACTGACTCAGCCATCGAGACCGCCCTTCTCCGCAGGTTTTTCTTCTGGTTTATCTATGTTTGCAGGTGCTGCAGGACGTTGCTTTCCTTTGGAAGCCAAAACACCCTCGAGAAGCTTGATGCTTAGCGTAGAAGGATCGGTGCGAGCTAATTCGTAATTGTGTCCCATTTGGATCGCATCAAAAGGGCAAGCCTCAACGCAGAGTCCGCACATCATGCAAGCGCCGATGTCGTAATTCCAAGCGTCTATGTGTTTGGTCTTGTCTTCATCTGTGTGGGTATCGATCTTAATGATAAAGTCGGGGCAAGCTCTCTCGCAGATCAAACATGCGGTGCATTTTGTCTCACCGGCTTCATTAAATATCGGCTCCACAGCCCATCTGGCACGTTCGGGCAGGGTGAGTTTTTTAAATGGGTATTGAACAGTGATCTTTTTGCGAAACAGGTTTTTGTAAGCAATGAACATGGATCGCACAATGCCCCAGCCATAAAGACGTTTCATAATGCGCCTCCACTAAACACAGGGAACACTTTGATGATGGCGGCAGTCAGGATGATGACAACCAAAGATGCCGGCAGCAAAAACTTCCAACCAATAGCAAGCAGGTTATCAACGCGCACACGTGGCATGGTACCGCGAATGGTCATGATGATGAATATGCCGATATAGGTTTTAAGCATAAACACGACCGGAGCGGGGACAATACCAAAACCGCCGTGCCATCCGCCAAAGAATAGGGTGACAAGCAGTGCCGAGAAGATAAAAGTGTTGCTGAACTCCGATAGAAACAGCAAACCGAATTTCATTGCCGAGTATTCGGTTGCATATCCGGATACCAGCTCTGATTCTGCCTCGATAAGATCAAATGGTGTTTGCCCGCTTTCGATGAGTCCGGCGATAAAGAACAACAAGAATGCCGGTACGTGAATAATAAACCAGATTTGAGATTGTGCATCTACAATGTCGCCCATATTCATCGAGCCGGCCATAATCACTATCGGAATTGCCGCTAAAAGCATCGGCACTTCGTAGGTGATCTGCGCGCCAATTACACGCATTGCACCAATGAGCGACCATTTATTGTTGGATGACCATCCGGCTGCAAGAATGCCCAGTGGTATCAAAGACATAATGGCAAATACGAACAAAAGTCCCAGATCAAGATCGGCAACTACCCAGGTTTCCGAGAATGGGATAATCATATAAGCCATAAGCGATGGAACAAAGACGATCGCCGGAGCCAAGAAGAACAGCACTTTATCCACTTTTCGTGGGGTGATGTCTTCTTTTGAAAGCAGTTTCAAAACGTCAAAAAGTGTTTGGAATACTCCATGTGGTCCTTGAACCATAGGGCCAAGTCTGAGGTGCAAAAATCCGAGCACTTTTCTCAGCATCCAGATCATTACAACGCCGTTAAATAACAGCAGGCCAAGTGCGGCGAGGAATGGTATAACAGCATTAATTATTGGGCTCATCTGTCTATCTCCCCCAATATGAAATCTAGGCTGCCAAGGGCGACAACTGCATCAGCAATCAAGATTCCGGGCAGTAAGGCTTCGCCGGCTTCTAAGGCATAAAGGCAAGGTGGTCGATATCTAAATCTGTAAGGAGAAGTGCTGCCATCGGAGACAATATAAACGCCCAGCTCCCCCTTGGGGGATTCTACTGCTGCGTAAGCTTCACCTGCAGGTACCTTTAGAGCTTTGGGTAGTTTTGCCATAAAGTCGCCTTCCGGCATACCATCAAGACATTGTTGGATCATTTTTAAAGACTGACGCATTTCTTCGATACGCACTTTTGTTCGCGCCAAGATGTCGCCTTCATTTGC
>DBCW01000145.1:16591-19558 GCA_002293265.1 Eggerthellales bacterium UBA948 | reverse complement strand
GTGGGTCTGCGGCCGCTCGCTTGTTGGACTGTGGGTTCGAATACCGCCGAGGACAGGGATGTCCCTCTGTTGTGAGTGTTGTGTGTTGTCAGGTAGAGTTCTCTGTATTGGGCCAATCCCTCGTTCAGAGGAGTCTTACATGGTGTTTGCGTCTAATTGTGTATGATCTAGAAACCTCCACTTTAAGGCAGCTTTGATCTGAGTTGGTCTTTTGGGCCACAGAAAGAATTGAGTTCTTATAAGTCTATGCGTGTAGTACTGTGTCAACAAGTTTAATGAAACATTAAATGACAAAAGAAGATGTAACGTTTACGCATGTAAACTTTGTGAGCATGTCTTTACGTTGCAGGAATCGTAATTCAGTGAGTTATAATGAATTATTAACATAAAAAAGTAAACATAAAACTGTTTATAATGTACACAATTTAATGCTTCATAAATTTTTTAAAATAAATTATTAACGAAGAACCCCATCCTCAAAATAATATATACAGTTACACTTCCATTTCTTTAATGTTGAATATTAGAAAGAGGTTCCATGTGTTGAGACGTGCTTGTCCTGTATGTACCTGTGTCAGCTTTTTGCATGTTGCTCACAACGAGGTACGATGAAAATCCCAACAGGATAATTCGCAAGCACGGCTATTCTGCCATCTGGCGAGATAAATTACTCAAGTCATGTGGACTTGCCCTAATCATTTCACTTATCGTCACTATGTCGTCCTTGCTTTTTGGGGCAACATGGGCGAACGGTTTAATAGACTTTGAAACAAGCCGTAGTCTTTTTGCATCGATGACTGATGGCGAAACGATACCAAACCCACCGTTTGCACTAATCGTCCTTGCATTTTTCATCTGCTGCTTTTTGGTCTTATTTATAGCAAATGCTTTGTGGACGCTTATCGATCTTATAAGCATCAAAAAGTGGACTCCCATGCTTTGCCTAATCATCGTGGCGTTCCTGAATTCATTTGACATACCACTTATCACAGCCGGGTCGGGGATTCAGACCCTAGCCTGGATAAATACGGATTATCAGTTCTGGTTATTTGGCAGGTATCACGTCTTCTCGTTTGCAATTTTGGTATTACTTGCTATTCAAATAATCAACTTCCATCTCACAAAACGAAAGGATCACATCTCTTCTGCGTAAGTCCGATAGACACATTCTTTCAATCATTATCAATCGTAATCAGAAAGGAACCGCAATGTACAACATTAAAAGAGTGCTAACCCTGAGCGTGGCTCTACTTCTCAGCCTTACTGTTTTAGGGTGCACGAAAAGTGAGCAAGTCACAAAAGATACAACTTTGGATTTGACCTCAAGCAATACTGGTGATCCGGGTAGCCCCAATGTTCCCAAACAGGTTCCCAACACCCCTGTTGTCGAAATCCCGATGCCGGATATCAAATTAGACTCTACCCTCATATATCAACCGACCGAAACCATTGAAGATGGCGATCTTTCATTCAGTAAGTTTAAGTGCCTAAGAACCGCCCAATTGCCACAAAACATCCAAAGCGACAAGTTTATATATAGAGATGGTGATACGGAGCCCAACACAAGCACTTTGGCAGGTAGTAAGGAATATATATTTGCCGAGATAGAAATCAGCAACAATAGCCAAACAACCGTTCTTTATAACACAGGGTCTCTTGCTTTCATCATCGCAAGTGGCGACTTAATACAGATTGAAAGAACCGGAGAACCTCGCTACTTCAGTGCTGGTGGCGATGTGACTAAAAAGGATTTTTTCAACCTTACGCTAAACCCAAATGAGAAAAAGACCATTACCCTCGGATACATCCTGGACAAAGCGACCTTGGGAAATAATGCACTTTATTACACTGTTGGCAAAGACGCGGACGCCGGTTATGCGATCGGCAACTCGTCCGAACCTTTTGTAGTCTCGTCCAAATGTTTTGCAGCTAAACTATGATTTAAACAGCGCAAGTTGGCGGTTCATCAGGTTGCTCATCTTTTTCGGGAAGGCACAAAGTAAATGCCAGCAACTTATTTTAAACTACTACACCATGACCTTGTTTTTGGGTTTAGTCAAAACAAGTACAAGTACTGCATCGCAGCACTCACGTTTTTCGTGCTTTGTTTGACATTTTATATTCAATCACAAGATGTGTGGGTGCTTAATCAGGACAACGACTTCTCAAAGTTCACCGGAGCACGATCGATCAGCGATTACTTCATCTTTCTATCAAGGGGAATAGAAGTATTTGATCCCAGCAGTGGTGAGCCGTTCAACTTTCCTATGTTCTGGGCAATAATCCAAGTTTTGGTAGCACTGCTTGTAGCTACGTACCCAACAAACGATATGCATGGGTATTCTCGTAACGTATTTTATAGAACCACAAGCAGAAGCATATGGTGGTACGCCAAAATTTCTTGGGTAATCCTCACCGTGCTGTCTTTTTACCTACTTGGCTTCGCGGTAGTTGCGGCATTTGCTCTCTCGGTAGGCGACATTGCGCTGTTTCCTATTAGCGACATCAGCTTGCATATAAGCAGCATCGATGCCTGCTCTATCTCACCTGCCGACACAGTGTTGTCTTTGTCTGTTGGGGTGCTAGCCTCTATGTTTCTGGCAATTGTTCAGGTCGTATTATCCTTTTTTATCAAAGCGCCATTCAGCTTCACAGCCATAATGGCTTACATCATCGCATCAACTTTTCTCCACACACCGATACTTATGGCAGACTACTCAATGCTACTCAGAAACGGATTGCTGCTACCTGAAAGCCTAAGCAATTTGACAATGATAACAATCTGCCTTGCCGCATCCGTAGTTTTAGCCATTGCAGGCAGCCAGTATTTTAAGAAGTTCGATATTCAATAATTCTTATTAAATGGTTAGTATGTCAGACAATCCACAACAGCTAAGAGTGTAATGTGTGCCAAAAATGTATTAAACGAATAGAGCTATCCTTGAGCTAAATTAGTGTTTAGCGCAG
>DBCW01000145.1:11443-16499 GCA_002293265.1 Eggerthellales bacterium UBA948 | reverse complement strand
AATGACACAACTGCTCTAAACACAAATTTAACTCCCAAATAAACTCAGACAAACAGCTGAAAATTCATTTTCTAGTAAAAGCATTAGGCAAAAGCATTAGGTCTCGAAGTTGAAATCATTCAACTTCGAGACCATTTCTTATGTCATTGTTCTTAGATCAGAAGAACACCTTTGTCGCTAGATAAGTCTAGCTTTATAGTGCCAACCANNCCCGGCCGGAATCATCACCCAGGCCTCGCCCTGACGGCGGGCGCCGGGTCAGCCGTCAGGGGGTCGTCCAGGAACTGTCCGAGCCGGGGACGGAGGTCGTCCACCACTTGGCCTTGTAGTTCTTGCCGTTGTATTTAACGATGCTGCCGCCGGTATAGGCTTTGCCTAGGATGTAATCTACGCTGCCGTCAGAGTTTGGCTGCACGATCTGCTCCCATGCATCAGACTTGTCCGGAGCAAATCCCTTGACCCACCATTTGGCTACGTATTGCTTACCCTTGTAGATGACCTTGTCTCCGGCAACATAGGTCTTGGTTGCAGACCATGTATCTGTTGCGGCAGGAGGTGTTACCACAGGTGGAGCAGGCTTTGCTTTAACTGTGATCACACAACTGACCTTAGTCTCGTTGTCATAAGCGTCAACCACGCTGTAGGTTAAAGGATATGTGCCGGCCTTTGCAGTGTTCACGCTTCCTACAACCTTGATGGCTGATGTAAGGTTGGTGCCATCTCCTGCCTTGGCTGTAACACCGGACAACAGGTTAAACGAATCACCTTCGGTGATGGTCTTGTTTGCAACTCCGGAAATCGTTGGCTTAACCTGTGGTTTTGGGTCTGGTTTGGGATCCGGTTTTGGATCCGGCACAGGAATCACTGCTTGGCCGCTTCCAAACATCTTAGAAATGTTGGTGAACTCATAGCGCGAGTTAATGCCGGAGTTCGTTTGAAGCTGTGCGTCGCGGTTCATACTCCAAAACGATACCATTGCAATGTTTTTGGCGGCAGCCGCTTCAACAACTTTCTTGTGCTGCGTAGCGGTAAATACCGGATGCGCGCTAGACTCAAAGCCAATAGAGGTTGTAACACCTATCTTTGCGTATGCTTGCGCATTTGCAAGATTGGTATTTGTGTAGGCTTTATAAGCTCCGATCAGTTGTTTTTGAGTACTATCGATCGCTCTTATTGATGCATGTGCATAATCCCCCACCGAGCTGCCGTAACACATAGCCATGATGTTGATTAGCTCGATCTTAACACCTTGCTCAAGGTAGGCCTGAAGCACTTTGCTGTCAGACTGAGTCAAACCAAAGTCCATGACCGGAAGTGTAAGAGTTACCTGAACGCCAGTTTGATCTTGCACCTTTTTGATGGCTTTGGCGTTAGCAACGTTGCTGGTAAAGTCACCGGCATAGCCCTCAATGTCAAGGTCGATCCTGGTAAGTCCATAACCCTTGACAAGTTCGCTGTAGGTATTCGCTAAAACATTCACATCTTGAGTTGTTTTCCAGAAAGGTGTGCCGCTTGCCCCTCCAAATGAGACGCTCACATCGCCGCCCACCTCACGCAACTCGCGAATTGATTTCTTGATACCGTTATACTGATCTTTGTAGGCAGGGGTCTCTTTATTTGCCTCATTAAGAGGATATTGTCCCCATCCCCAAGCTATTTTTCCGTCTTTAACAGAACCCAAAGACTGAATAAAGCCCAGATGGAAGAACTTTGTTCCAGTATCTTGAAAAATCTTCTTGAGGTTTACAGCGCCGGAGTTTGAGAAGTCTGCGCTGCTAGTCCATGCAGTCATGTCCACAAATGGTGAGAACACCTGCAGGGGCCATGTGATGCCTTTGCCTACACCAAAGTCATCTGACGTAATCGGTGGGGTGGCAGGCTTGGTCGGCTCACTTTTTGCCACAACCGTAACTATGCGCTTGGCGGTTGTGGTGTTGTTCTTTGAGTTTATTACGGAGTAGGTAAGAACGTAGGTTCCTGCCTTGGATGTATCAATACTGCGCGGTGAGACGGTAACCTTATAAGTAATATTGCCGTCGTTTTGGTCACTTGCGCTAACTCCTGCCATCGGATCAAAAGCATCCCCAACGCTGATTGTGACATCGCCCGGCACATTAAGGCTTGGGTGCGGAGCAGGAAGTACCATGATGTCTACAACCTGGGTTGCGGTCTTACCTTTACTGTTTGTGACGGTGTAGGTGAACTTATAAGACCCCGGCACAGATGTATCAAAAGTGCTTGGGCTGACCTTGATCTTGCTTGTGATATCGCCATCAATCTCGTCATGAGCTTTTGCGCCGTACATCAAGTCATAATAATCGCCGGCTTGCAAAGCCATTTGCGGCTTATGCACTGTCAGCACCGGCGGCTTTATTTCCACTACCGGAGGCTTGGGCTCTTCCATAGGCGGTTTAGGCTCAACTACCGGAGGAGGAGTCACGACGTAGCCTTGCCCGATGAGTTGCTGCTTGGCAACTTCAGGTCCGGTCTTGATGATCTTTTGGGTCATGTACATGTCGGTGATAGGTGTTTGGCCTTTTAAGCTGAAGTTCATCGTTTTTCCGGGAAGCAGCATATTGACGCCTTGATAACCGCCGGAAAAATCAATAACTGTATACTCACCGGATTGCGATACGGTATATGAACCGTAGTCACCTTGACCTTTTCCAAAGTTGCCCTTGATGTAAAACTTAGGCAGTTTGCCGGTAATATGCTGAGCTTGCACCCAACCGATCAAACCAGGCTCGCTTCTCTGCTCGTTGTTGCTCACAGTGACTTTATAACCATGACGATCCTTTTCAGGCACCCAAGAAACATTGCTATAGGTCTTCTCGATATTCACCGAGACATTGATCTTAGGGTAAACGATGTCATATTTCTGTAAAGCAGCTGAACCAAATAAGGCGTTCTTCATAACCTTGGTCAGCGTATCTCTTTTGCCGGATTCAGAGGGAGCGTCCTGCGATGCCATCCAAGTAATGAGCCCGCCGAGCCCCTTGGACTTTACATACTTAGCCTTCTCACCAATAGAGCGGGCGTTATCAAAAGTAAAGAATGCACCGCCGTTTGGATCATAGAGATAAGGTGCCTTAGCCTCGTTATCCCAATACTCTTGAAGGCCGGGGTATGCGCTGCGCAGTTTTTGCATATTGCGCTGCGCCCACAAACCACTGGCGCGACCCTGGTCACCACTTGTCAGGCCTATATCGTTTCGAGCACCGTACGCAGGAGTTTGATCAGCATCCTTAGATATCTTTTGCGCTTGGCCAAACAGTCCGGGATTGTTAGGGTCTGTTCCGCCAACCACCTTTTCCCAACCACGGGAATAAAAAGCTACACCAACAACGATCTTGTTGGCTGATGCGCCTTTTTGCAGTAAATAATCAACAGACTCCGCAACAGAAAGGTTGTCGTCTTTTACAGTCTCGTGCGAATTTGGATAAAGACCGGTATGGTGTCCAGAGGTATCATCCCACGCACCACGTAGGTCGTAAGTCATGATGTTAGCAAAATCTACAACTGAGAAAATGCCTGCTACATCAAGACCGGCATCAACCTTCTTTTTATTAGCCGGAAGCGCAACAGACATCTCGTAGTACTTACCTGTCTCTAGGCTCAACACATTCAAAGACGCTCTGGTGTCGCGAAGCAAAGTGACAAAGTTTTCTTTGTCAGCAGGTGTTGAGTATGGTGTGCCCTCATCGTTTTTGTTGTCCACCTTGTCTGGTTGGCGTACAAAGTTTGGATATTCCCAGTCGATGTCAATAAAATCAAGGTTCACATATTTGGCAAATTTTGTCATTTGACTAACAAAGTGAGCACGTTTTGCCGGATCTGCTGCTACGCGAGAGAAGTCAGCCGATTTTGACCAACCTCCAAACGAAGCGCCGATTTTAAGGTTTGGGTTTTCTGCACGCAGCTCTTGAAAAGCCATTAGCAGACCGGAATTGATCTGTGACCAACCGGAACCATAACCGTTTTCAGCTGAGATAGCTGCATCATTATCAGTAAATACCAGATTTCCATTTGCATCAACATCGATGAAAGCATAGTTCAAGTGAGTTAGTTGATCGGCAGCTATACCTTTGGGATAAAAGTTTGATTGCCCGCCCCAAATGGACCAATCCCCATAATACATTACATTGCGAAGCTTAGGAGTATTCTTGGCCTGTTCAACTATTGCTTCGGCAGAGTTTTTTTGTTCGTCTGCATAAGCACGCTTATCCGGTGGAGAAACAAGCACACCGGAGGCTGCAAGCAATACCGCAAGCGTACCTGCAACAATGCGTCTAATAATGCCGTTTAGCATGTACCTTTTCCTTTCTCTACTATTAAGCTGGTATAAAAATACGCGCGCCGCAAAAGCAGGAGAACCCTTGCAAGGAAAATGCTAATGCATGTGACAATATATCACACAGAATGCACTATTTGGCTATTCATTTTGGTTATTTTGCATAATCTTTTACTTTTATGCATTATTTTGTAAAACTGCTACCATTCTTCAGTAAACATTGGCGTTGAAAGATACCTCTCACCCGTATCCGGCAAAATAACAACAATAGTTTTGCCGCTATTCTCCGGTCTTTTTGCCAGCTCAATTGCTGCCCAGACAGCTGCTCCGGAAGATATTCCCACCAAGACACCCTCTTTTTTCGCAAACTCCTTACCTGTCTTAAAGGCATCTTCATTGCTCACTGTAATGATCTCATCGTAAATTGCGGTATCTAGTGTGTCGGGTACAAAACCTGCACCGATACCTTGAATCTTGTGCGGCCCAGGTGTGCCGACAGACAATACGGGAGATGCCGCAGGTTCCACACCGATTATTTTAATTGAGGAATTTTTTTCTTTTAGATAGCTGCCCGCACCGGATATTGTACCTCCGGTTCCGATCCCCGATACAAAAATATCTATATTTCCATCGGTATCCTCCCATATCTCCGGTCCTGTGGTTGCGTGATGCGCCGCCGGATTGACCATGTTTTCAAACTGGCTTGGAACAAAATTATCCGCGGTCTCTGCAGCCAGCTCGTTAGCTTTAGCAATGGCTCCCTTC
>DBCW01000145.1:5298-11403 GCA_002293265.1 Eggerthellales bacterium UBA948 | reverse complement strand
GGCATTGTTAGGATTATTCGATAGTTTTTTGCGGCCGCGATCGCGGCAAGACCTATCCCGGTGTTACCGCTTGTTGGTTCAATGATGACAGACCCTGGCTTCAATACACCTTTTTGCTCAGCATCTTCAATCATAGCTTTAGCAATGCGATCTTTCACACTTCCGGCCGGATTAAAGTATTCTAGCTTACCTATCAGTTTTGCATTTAGCTCAAGTTCTTTTTCATGACCCGAGAGCCTAAGTAACGGAGTCCTGCCTATCAGATCAGTGATTTTTTCGTAAACATTCATTTGCTCTACTCCTTTAATAACATATTTTACATACCAGTTTACTATGTATTATAAGCAAAAAAAGCCCTTTGCCAAGAGGTTATAAGACTTTTGTGCAAGTTTTTTAGTTAATTATTTTTACGACTAAATGTTGTAGTTATTTACTCCTTGAAAATGGTATTGATCAAGCATGTCTTGAAGCGAAATTCCATCCAAATAATCAGCAACGACTTTATTTAAGCCATTCCACATAGGTAGCGTCTTGCATGATTCAGAGCGCTCACACTGATTGACCTCATCTTCAAGACATGTGATTGGTGCAAGGCTACCTTCAGTGACTCTAAGTATTTGCCCTACCGTGTATTGCGAAGGTGCTTTTGCCAACATATAGCCGCCTTGTTTTCCTCTATTAGTACGCAAAATGTTTGCTGTATTAAGTAGAGCNNAGAGCTACGATCTGCTCTAAGTACTGCTTAGAAATATTTTGTCTCATCGCAATTTCTTTAAGAGGCACAAACCTGTCATTGCCTTGCTCCGCCAGATCAAGAAGCATGCGCAATGCATATCTTCCCTTAGTTGAAACTTTCATAAGTTTGCACTCCTATACATGCTAATCTATTATTATCCATATGTTTACTATGTTATCACTCGAGTGCGGTTCAATAAACTTAGAAAAGTACTAATCGGCTGAATGTAAGCTTAATTAGAGAACATACGCAACTATTGCAATAAAATGCATAATACTGCCGGCAAGTACCAGTAGATGAAATATTGAGTGCATAAATTTGCGCTTTTTTCCGATACCATACAATATCGCGCCAAGCGTATAGGCAATCCCACCGGCAAGTATAAGTATCAATGCCTCGGCTGATAATGCTTCCAAGGCAACAGGTAAAGCAATAACAATACTCCAGCCGGTGCCAATATAACATGCCATTGAAAATACCTTGAACTTCTTGAGATCAATCGCGTTTAAAACTATTCCCAAAATTGCCGAAGCCCAAACTATGCCAAATACTAACCATCCCCAAACCAATGACTCCTCGCGTATTGCAACAAGTGTTATTGGCGTGTATGTTCCGGCAATAAGCAGAAAGACCGCACAATGATCTATGACCTGAAAGACCTTTTTGCCTGTTCCTTTTCGAAGGCCATGATAGATGCTGGACATGGTATACAAAATAATCATAGTTGAGCCATAGATCGCCCCACTAACTACACCCCACACATTTTGATTCATGGCAGCAACAACCACGCACAATACCAGTGCAGAGATTGCAAAAACCCCGCCTACTATGTGCGAGATCATGTTAAATAGCTCTTCCCCCCTAGAATAATTTGGGAGCAGCCTGTCTCTAAGTTTTGTTCGAGCCAACAGCCTTCATCCTTAAGTAATACCTATACCTCGCGAGCTATTCGCACAGATACACGAGATAAATATTGATCCGGGTCTTTTAAGCAAACCTCATTGAGCGGATACACTTGATAAACAGGACCTAACACTTTTATATTGTTACTCTTAATGTATTCATCCATTCGTTGCGGAAGATCATTGAATACTCCATAATCTCCCCGAGTAAAACCGCTCAGATAGGTTCCTGCCGGTTTAACATCCAAACCATTAGGATCAAGTGAAAAATAGCGCTTTGGCTGACCCGGAGTAGCGTAATACTCTTCCGTAGTGTCGAAATACCCACCAATGTGATAACCCAAGTTTATTCGTAGATTTCGAGCCATGCGATAATAGTTTGAATAAACTCTGTGATAATCCTCATTCGGACGAAAATCTGTTATCGGTCCGAGCGATATGCGCTGTTCTTCTTCAAACCTAATATTAAATGATGTCTCGTCCTCGTTTACTCCATTTTGAATAAGCGTGCGTAAATTATGGATCAAAGAAAACGATTCCTGCAACGATCTGAGTTCTGTTGTCAGTTCCACCTCATGACGAATTAGAATTTCTATCATGGACTCAGGAGAGCGATTTTCCATTAGTTCTTCGATTTTTTTCAATGGTATATTCAATTCTCTGAGCATGTCTATCAACTTTATGCTCTGTATTTGCGAAAGGGAATAATATCGATAATTATTCTCCCCTCTTTTTGCCGGACAGAATAATCCAATGTCATCATAATATCTCAGAACCGATTGTTTGATACCAGTAAAATCAGAGAAATCCTTTATCGAAACTAGCATCGAAGTGTCATTTATGTCTTTCATGTATTTTTACCTCGCCCTACCACTATGTAACTCTTGGCTACTTTAATGTTTTTCAATGTTGATTTCAAGACACAATCCCATTCATGTCATTTTCTCATGTATTATTTTAACCATATTCTTTCAGTTTTATCATATTATAGCCAAGTTTTTCGCGTTTTGGTGAATATTTCAATTCATTTCACTTTTTTTTCAAAAAGCTCTTTACATTCGAGTTAGTTAATTGTCATAATACATCCAGCAAGTTAACAGTAATCCGCTCGACAAATAATGTTGAGATTGGAATCCTTAATTTAGCTTTCCGCCAGCTTCGGCTGGCTGTTAGCCCCCCCCTTGCGCATCCGCCCTGTTCCTACGGAATAGGGCGGATGCATTTTCATCGAGGGGCTTTCTATATTCAAGCGAGCACAAATTGTTCGAAGGTGATATTGATCAGTCGATCAGGTAAGGCATAACTTTTCCACGCTCAGACTCTTCGCCGCTAACTGCGATGTTTTTCACTTTTTCTAGAGTTTGCATGTCAAATACATCTAGACAATCATAAGAATAAATGTACAAATAAGTGCCGGCGTAAAAACCACGTACGTCTTCTACGCTGTAATATGTATCGCTATCAGATGAGCCATACTCTAAGGCGTCTTTTAGCTTAAAGCCCTGACCTTCTATGTATTCATACAACAGATAAGTATTATCATCGTACTTATTCTTGTCTCCATAACTTAATACAGTAAAGCCGATCAAATTCTTTTCAACATCAACAAGCACTGCCTTATGGTTGTAGGCTGCCGGCGAGTAATCTGCGTTAACTGCAGCCCACATTTGCTCACTTACATCAAATGGATCACTTATATCAAACATGCTTAACTTAAGACCGTCCGTAGAATTCTCCGTAGCTTCAAAACCAAGGCCGAGCAGCTTGCCATCACCATATGGATGCAAATATGTGCTAAATCCGGGGATTTTTAGCTCGCTGGCGATCTTTGGGTTCTTAGGGTTGCTCAGATCCAGAGCAAATAGCGGATCAATTTGCTTGAAAGTGACCATGTAGCCAACGTCACCGGCAAAACGAGCACTGTAGATACGCTCATCTTTGGCCATTCCTTCAACTCGCCCAATGATATTAAGACCGGAGTCTAACACATACAGCGCATTTGTCTCTTGGTCGGAGTTATCATCATACTTGTTTGCAATAATATCTCGCTCCTTGTCATGGTATTCTTTGTAGCTATAACCTGAGTTTGTGACCACCAAACGCAAATTTCCCTGGTATTCATCTAAGGAAAACTGATTAAGTAGACTTCCCTCCACTGTACCTTGTGCTGCTACTTTAAGCACGCCTTTTTCAGTTGAAATGCGAGCAAGTTGTGTCTTTTGACTACGTTTGTACTCAGTGACATTATATACGCCGTCTTGATATACGTTTACCTCATTCATCTCGTCCATTGACGAACCGATAAAAAGGTTGGTGGCGCTCATATATATAGTATCCGCACTGCCAAACACCGACTTTTGATCTATGCGAGAAAGTGATTCTGCGTCAACAGAAGTGATGACTGTATAAGCCGCTGATTCGAGAATCGACATTGTAGCTATGTCTTTTACCTTTAATAACTCAGTTTTTGCTCCATCGCTAACGCGAGGAATGTAAGTTTCAGGAATCTCTTTGTCAGGATCATATACGTAGTATGCACTCAGCAAATACAAGACACCACCTGCAAGACGGGAGTTTTTATACTGCCCACTTTGAGCAAGTGTTTTTGTTATCTTTGGAGAAGTTCGATCCGCTACATCGACACAAACCAGTGTTGTCTCACTTTCGTCAGCCACTGAGTCTTTAGATTCAAGATACGCCGCTGCAAACATACTATCAACAATTGCAAACACAACATCATCAAAAACGTACAGCTCCAATGCTCGGGTGTAACCATTGTACACAGGAGCCGTATCGGATCTCATGTTAGCCTCAGGAATAGCACTTTCTTCTTTATTTGCAGCCGCATCTTCATCGCCTTCGGGTTCCTTGATAAGTTTTATGCGCGAAAGCTCCTTGGTGTCACTTCCCGATGCCGAAAATATCACCAACTCTTTTCCACGAATCGCATAAATATACTTGCCGTCGGTTTTAACTATATCGCCTTCATCTATACCTTCAACTTGAATATTTGTCCCAGAATAGTCTGCATTTCCGCTTGCAGATGCTGACGCTTTTGCAGCACTACTGCTGTCAGAAAAATCGCCGGATGGCGCAGGGCTTACACTTTCATTATTTGTTGACTGCGCCTCAGCAAGTGCCAGCGACCCACCCATTCGAGCTACATCGGCTTCTAACACCTTCTCGTATATCTGCGAGTAATCCTCATAAGACTCAATGACTTCAGCAGAAGTTATACCCAAGCTTGCTATATCGCTTTCTAATTGCTGATTGGAATTGACAGGACTCTTGTTTTGGCTTTCCTGCATGAGTCCGTTATTGATTAACGCAAACCCCACACCCACAAAAACCAATGCAAACGCCGCCACTGCAGATATATATAATGCAATAGGAATCTTGCTCTTACGGTTTTTGTCATTTCCGGGATTATGCTGCTTTTCACCGAGCTGCTTATCAGGCAAAGCCTGATAAGCAGCCTGTGGTTGATTGTCTAATTCAACGAAGCTAATATCTCTTTCTTCAATGTCTGTCTGCGAGACAGCAAAATCTCCATCGCCGGAACCGGCACCGGACACCTCAAGCTCAATGGCTGCTTCTAGTTTAGCTACAAGATTCGGATCAGGTTTCATCTGGGCTTTCATTTCATCAAACATCTCGTTTTTCATATACGAACACTACCTCTCTACAGGTCACAAGCATTTTTAAATTAATGGTTGAGAATTCTGAGAGCTTACTCATTAGTTCAGCTCTCCTTCACTGCCCCACTCAATACATGAGTCTTTTAATTTTTCGCGTAATTGCGCGCGTCCACGCGAAAGATGAACTTTTACAGTTCCCGACTCGATATTAAGTGTCGAAGAAATCTCTGCTATAGAAAGATCTTCAAAATAGAAAAGGTGAATGGCCGTGCGGTACTTATCCGGTAATTCTTGCAGGGCAGCAAAAACTATGTCTTGCTCTTCACTTTGAAAATGAAAAGAATCTTCTGCTTTTTCGTCCGCAATGTATCCTTGCAGTGACACCACTTTTTGTCGCCAGCTGTTTGTAGTATTTTGCTTGGCACAATTAAGCGTAGTAGTTATAAGCCAAGCCTTGCGCCTTTCGTGATCGTCAAAGACCGGCTGTTTTCGCTGGTACGCTAAAAATACTTCCTGAAAAACATCATCAGCATCACTGCGATTTCGCGTGTGCGTTAAAGCAATACTGTAGACCATGTCCTTGTACGTCTTTACTGCCGATAAAGTATCTAAAAAGACTTTAGCCACTTCTGCATTCATACTTACCTCGTTGTTAAGGTTTACCCAAACACTCTTTTCACATATACATCCGAGAAGTATGGCAAAAGGTTACAAATTTTGAAATCTTATTATTCGAATTATTAAAGTTACTAAAGTCCTTAAGCAAGTCTTAGGCTAATCGTTCGCGTAGCCTGCCTAAAATCATTTGCTGTAGCAACGCCGGTTATGC
>DBCW01000145.1:5120-5288 GCA_002293265.1 Eggerthellales bacterium UBA948 | reverse complement strand
CCGACCATTAAACGCTTTTGTTTGCTTGGTGATCTTGCGATTAACTGATTCACTGTTGTCATAAATTGTCTCTTCCGGATCCGAGTTCATATCTCGTGGCGTAACTCCGGCTGCCGCCAAGGCTTCATTAACGATGCTTTCATCGGATATCAATCTCTCAAGAGGCTC
>DBCW01000145.1:0-5099 GCA_002293265.1 Eggerthellales bacterium UBA948 | reverse complement strand
AAGAGACGCGTAAATAGACTCAGTTGGCAAAGTAGCACTCGAAGCACTTTCTGAGTCACCGCTGACTTTTGGATTGTACGTAAAAGTAGCAATCTGCTTAATTGCAGTATTTGTGCTGTCAGTTGTTGGTGATGATGATTTTAGCTGGAAGTCTGAGCCTAGTTTTGAAGTCACTTCTTCTGTGGTCAGACCAAACAGAGAGGCCAGGTTGGGGATCGTTGTTGTCTCGATCTCAACTTTACCGGGAGCGGTCATATCCGTCACTTCGCTGTCGGTGAGATTTTGAGTGCCGGTTATGCCTGAGGTTGGTTTATTTGATCCTTCAGTCAGTATCGTATAGCCAAAATAAACCAAAGCTCCTAAAGCAGCCAGAAGTATCACTATGACAATGATCAAAAGGATCTTTGATCGTTTTGATTTCTTCAATTGTTCTTGTCCCCCCAAATTGTAATCAGTTTCTCTGTTCTCAGCACTCATGTTAGTCTCCAATCAATGATTACTGTGGGGAACTCCAAAACCATACCACCAGCACTATTGCTACTATAAATCCAACTACACAGCACGCTAAAACGATCTTTTGTGCTACCGGCATTGGACCACCCAGATCTGAATAGTCTATCTCGTCCTTACTGTGCTTTGATGACTCATCATCTCTGTTGCTGTTATGAGATGCCGCAACCGAAGTCTGCGATTCAAGCGACTCATCGTTTCCGGATAAACCGGACGCCGTCTCTGTGATCTTGATCTCTTCGCTGCTATCATCAATAGCACCTATTGTAATTACTTCTTCATCAGTATGTGTTGCCTCTTCAACCGGGCTTTGCCCAACAGTTATATGTGAGAACCGAGGCTTATTCTCTTGAGCCATATTACTCCGTTGCGTTCGTCAAACTACTACATTTTTGAATAATGACAGTATACGCTATTTCTTACCTGTAAACGAATTGTTATAAGTTTGCCGGGTAATCGGCACTTGCTTAGACCATACGTGCACGAAGCTCTCCGGCCAATTCCTCGAGAGTTATTTCTTTTAACTCCAATAAAACTAATAAATGGTATAGCAGGTCAGCCGCTTCGTAGCGAATATGATCATGGTCGTTGTCTTTAGCAGCCATTATAATCTCTAACGTTTCTTCGCCGACTTTTTTATACAGCTTTTCGACCGGTTGGGTTAACAACTTGGCAGTATAACTCTGCTCAGGATCAGAGCTGCGACGAGTTTTTATGATCCGTGACAGCTCATTGATAGTCTGCCCAAAATCGCTATCAATTACATTTTCTGTACGCTCGCCCATGTTATAACTCCCTATAAAAGCAACTATTATTACCCGTATGACATGCCGGCCCAACGCTGTTTACTAATACCAGTAAACAGTCTTCGTCGCAGTCATAACGGATCTCTTTTACATGTTGATAATTACCACTGGTTGCGCCTTTGTTCCAAAGTTCGCCTCTGCTGCGACTCCAAAACCAAGTGGTTTTTGTCTCTTGAGTAAGACGCAAAGACTGCTCGTTCATGTAGGCCAACATCAACACCTCTTTGGTATCAAACTGCTGCACAACTGCAGGTATAAGCCCATGGGCATCGTATTTAAGTTGAATCTGCGTCATTTACTTGAATCCCTAATCTAGATTTACTTCAATTCCTTGGCTTTTCATGTATTGCTTGACTTCGCGGATGGTCAGTTCACCAAAGTGAAACACGCTGGCAGCCAGTACTGCGTCTGCTTCGCCTTCCAAGATACCTTCGGCAAAATGCTCTATTTTACCCACACCACCACTTGCTGTAACAGGGATATTAACCGCACGAGCCACCGCTCTGGTCAGCGCCAGGTCAAAACCGTCCTTTGCACCGTCTCTGTCCATCGAAGTTAGCAGTATCTCGCCGGCTCCGCGACGCTCAACTTCTTGAGCCCACGCTACGACATCAATATCAGTTGCCAACTGACCACCATTGATGTAAACGAGCCACTTGTCACCTGCACCTTTCACCTGTTTGGCATCAACTGCGCATATTATCGACTTTTTGCCAAAAGCATCTGAGGCAGCAGTAATAAGCTCGGGGCTGCGTACTGCCGCAGTACCTATGCTTATCTTGTCGGCACCCGCGGTGATCATCGAGCGCATATCGCTAAGCTCTTTAAAACCACCGCCAACGATATAAGGTATGTTGAGTTGCTGACTGGCACGTGATGCCATCTTAATTACAGTTGGTCTATTCTCTATTGTGGCGGTAATATCGAGAAAGACTACCTCATCAGCACCTTCTTCGGCGTAAAATGCCGCCAGCTCTACCGGATCGCCAACATCGCGCATGTTTACAAAGTTGACACCTTTTACAACCCTACCCTCTTTAACGTCCAGGCATGGGATCACACGTTTAAAACTCATACTTACTCGTACTCCTTAGATTTGCTACGCACTTGCCAACAAAATGACGGCCTCTTTGACCGTAAAATTACCTTCATAAATTGCACGTCCGGTTATCGCAGCCTCTACAATATTATCTCCAAGTGCAGCCAAACTTGTTAAATCTTCAAGTGTGGAGATGCCCCCGGATGCCGTAACAGCAAATCCGGCTGCCTGAGCAATCCGCTCATAAGCTTTGGCGTCAATTCCGGTCTGCATTCCGTCTTTGGCTATATCGGTATATACCAAGTGTTGAATGCCCCATGATTTAAGCTCTTCGATAAGCTCAATGTCTCGGGTGGTACTGCCTTCACGCCAACCTTGAATTGCCACTATCCCATCGCGAGCATCAACTCCGGCACATATCAAATCACCATAGGTCGCTGCCGCCTGTTTGGCAAAGTCAGGATCGGTGACAAGCTTGGTGCCAATGACCAAACGCGCTGCACCCATTTTTGCATAGCGTTCGATGACTTCAAGCGAGCGTATGCCGCCACCCACCTCAACACTTAGCCCTGAACGCTCAACAATATCTCTTATAACCTTGCTATTTGTGGCATCTCCGCTACGAGCACCATTAAGATCTACCACATGTATCCATTTTGCGCCTTGCTCTTTAAATTGTAGGGCTTGGCTTACAGGGTCATCACTGTATCGAGTTACAGCATCGTAGTCGCCTTGCGCCAAACGTACCACTTTGCCATCAAGCAGATCTATTGCCGGAAACAGCTGCATCAGATCACGCCCTTGGTGGAAGGAATGCGGTCGCCAACCTTGCTATCCAGTGTTACAGCCTCGCTCAAAGCTCGCGCCGTTGCTTTAGCAGCAGCCTCTAAGATATGGTGCGAGTTCTCTCCGGCAAGTGAGCGCACATGTAAGGTAATACCGGCATTTGTTGCCAAGGCGATTAAAAACTCTTTAAACAGAGTCGTATCAAAATTGCCGATAAACTCTATCGGCAACGAAACACTCCAGTGCAATTGTCCGCGACCACTTACATCTACAGCTGCAAGCACCAACGCCTCATCCATAGGCACGATCGCATCACCAAAACGCTTGATGCCTTTTTTGTCACCTAAGGCTTGGGCTATCGCCTGACCGAGAACGATACCTACATCTTCGACTGTGTGGTGAGCATCTACATCCAAGTCACCTATGGCTTTTACGCTCAAATCAAATAATCCGTGGCGGCCAAAAGCTTCAAGCATATGATCAAAAAAAGCTACGCCTGTTTCTATATTAGTGGTGCCCATTCCTTCAAGGGCAATGGTAAGCGTGATGTCAGTTTCTTTTGTTGTTCTGTTGATCGCAGTTTCTCGCATGTTATTCCCTACTTCTCTTGCTCAAGAATCGTACTTAAAGCAACCAGAAATTCATCATTTTCTGATGGCGTACCTACGCTTACACGCAAGCAATCCACAAGATGTTCAGCAGCGGAAAAATCCCGGAGCAATATACCGTATTCATCATATAGTCTTTGCCAAATAAGACCGGCGTTTTTCGCTTTAAACAAAATAAAGTTTGCCTGGCTTTCAAACACCATAACGCCATCCAGTGCATCTAGCACTTTAATAATACGCTCTCGCTCATCTATGCTTTCAGCAACTTGTTTTTCTATCTCAGCCATCTCGTCTAATACCGCCATTGCGGCTAGCACCGAAAATATATCCACAGAATACGGTTGTCGTACCTTGCAAAACTCTTCAATTACCTGCTTGGAAGCAAGTAGATAACCCAATCTGATACCGGCAAGAGCATATGCTTTTGAAAATGTTCGCAGTATTACAAGGTTTTCGTGTTCTTCCAACAGCTTTGTTGCATCATATTTGGGCTGCGAAAAATCAATGTATGCCTGATCTATGAGCACCAAGGAATCTGAAGCGTTAAGCAAACTGGTGATGAAGTCCTTTGTCAAAACATCACCGGTGGGGTTGTTTGGCGAAGTGAGCATAACCACATCGATATCACCCTTTGACAGTCTGTCTATGACGGCTGACTCGTCAACTCCCATCTTTGCTTGACCCGCCCCATCGTCATGAAAAATCACTCGCGGAATTTCTACCAACTCTGTACCGGTTAGCTTGGCATCGATTTCATATGACGAAAACGATGGTGGCGCTGTCAGTAGTTTTCTACCAAAGCCGCCATAAGCCAGTAAAATATCCAGCAATAACTCGTCGCCACCATTGCCAAGTAATATGTTTTCGGGATCCAAACCATGTATAGATGCGATCCTGGCTCGCAACTGCTTGGCAAGCGGATCCGGATAGCGGTGAAACATTTGATTCGTCACTGCATCTGAGAGCTGCTTAATTGCACCACTTGGCGGACCGTATGGGCTTTCATTGGCATTTAAATAAATCTTTGCAGGCAGATATTTTGGATCATATGCCACTAGATTATTCAGATTTGGTGATGTTGGTCTAACCGTGCGCATTAGCTTCTTGCCTCTACTATCTTGTTTTCCACTTATTTTTACTCGGCCTCGTCTTCTTCTACATCTCTGGTCTCAAATCTGATATCTATAGCTTTGGCATGCGCCCAAAGCCCTTCGGCATTTGCGATAGCTTTGATCATATTGCTGTCCTTTGCCAATGCGACCAAAGAGTAATTGATGATATTGGTGCGCTTAACAAAATCATCTACCGAAAGCGGGCTGGCAAAACGGGCGGTGCCACCGGTTGGCAAGG
>DBCW01000149.1:14383-14546 GCA_002293265.1 Eggerthellales bacterium UBA948 | reverse complement strand
AATAGTGAGATTAACAAATTCGTGATCCATGTAACCCCCAGTTTAAGTCAACACACTGCATCGCGCTCGGTTCTTAATTCAAGGCAGCCCCAGATAGTTTAACTATAACAAAAATGAGCTGACATAGGGGCAGACATGGACAGACTGTCCGAAAACTATGTAT
>DBCW01000149.1:0-14284 GCA_002293265.1 Eggerthellales bacterium UBA948 | reverse complement strand
TGAGACTTTTCGGACATTTTGTGGAGTAGTAATTGTTGTTGCAAAACAAAAAAGAAAGTATAATTTTGTTGTTGACATTAACGTAACGTCATAGTTTACACTGGCTTTTAGGAGGCCAAAATGAGTTATTCGATAAAGCAATTATCCGATATAGCCGGGATATCCAAAAGAACGCTGCGCTGGTATGAACAACAGGGTTTGCTTGAGCCTATTCGTGAGCATAACGGCTATCGCAAATACGGCTCTGATGAAGTTAAGCGGTTGCAGCAGATACTCCTATATCGGGAGTTGGGCTTTGAGCTTAAAGACATGCCTGAGCTTTTGGACAAAAACGGCATTGGATTGCTTGAGAAACTTAAATGGCAGCTAGGCGCGCTGAAAAAAAGAAAAGATCACATAGAAGCTTTGATCAAGAATGTTGAAGCAACTATCAAAGCTGAAGAGAAAGGTTTGACCATGAAAGATGAAGAACGCTTTAAAGCGTTTAAGCAAAAAACGCTGGAAGAAAACGAGCAAAAGTATGGTAAAGAAATACGTGAGAAATACGGTGAGGATCAAGTGAAAGCCTCGAACGAGAAGTTTAAAGCGCTTACAAAAGTACAGCACGAAGAGCTTGAATTGCTTAACAAAGATATCGCCACTACGCTAAAAGCGGCTGTACAAACCGGCGATGTGGAAAGCGAACTAGCCAAGCAAGTTGTAGAAATGCACAAGTCCTGGTTGATGTTTTACTGGCCATCATACTCGCCTGAACAGCACCGAGGTGTAACTCAAATGTACGTGGAAGATGAGCGGTTTAAGAAGTACTACGAAGACATTGTAGAAGGCGGTGCGCAGTTTTTGCGAGATGCTGTGTGGGCTTGGACTGCCTTGGACTGAGGGGGTCATTTCCTCTTTAATGCAGCGCCCCGGATGATGCTAATCCGGGGCGCTGTTAACAACTAACTAATGAGCAGCAGCTTCGCCCTTATCGCCATCTGCCTTTCTTGCCAAAGTCATTGCAATTGGCAAACATAGGAACGTGGTGATGAAGGCTATGCCCCAAACTGAGGGAATGGGAGCCAGCCAGCGTACAAAAAAGCTAGTACCATCAGGAAAAGTTGCAAATCCTGTCGCAAAAGCGGTCATGCCAAATGACACACAAAAAGTCATGATCGTATTGATTACTACGGATTGCAAAGCTCCATGTAAAAGATCACCGGGCTTTGAACCATAAAAGACTGCCAGCTTAGAGCCTAGGGGTGCAACCGGCAGCACCGAGCAAACAACGATGCCGATAAGAGTTGCGATACCGATATTGATGAGCAAAGGCATCGGCTCCAGAGCCATTCCTTTCATCAACATCATATAAATGCTCATGACTATACCCACGCAAACAGACATTACTGTGCTAAGCACAAGAATAAAGGCTAACGATGGCTTTTTCATTACCTATCTCCTTTGATCATCAATTGCCAATCCCCTTTACCTTGCATTGCTTCAAGCAAGGCATCTTCGTTGCCAATATGGATGCAGCGTGTGGGGCATACTACCGTACAGAGCGGACGATGATCCTTCTCCATGCAAAAGGCGCACTTATCTAGTTGCGGTGCAGCTAGATGGTAGTTTCGTATCTCGCCGTCTACCGTTTTGGGCTTTTGGCGGATCATCTCAAACCATTTTTCGCTGTAAGCAAAGCCGTTTTCTTCGCGGCAAGCCACTTGGCAGGCCATGCAGCCCAAACAAGCGTCTGTGCGAACAAGCAAGCCGGTTCTGGGTTTAGACATCGCTGTTCTCCAATCTTTTGATCTGACAAAGTGTTGAGCGCATGGGAGCAGTAGAGAAGCTCTTGTCCGTGGTTCCCGGGCCTCCGGGTAAAAGTGTATTGATGCCTACTTCATCCCAGTTGTATCCCGGCAAATTAAGCTGCTTACAGGCCTGACGCCAACCCGGACGCGGCAAAGCAATAACACCGGCACCAATTTCTTCCGACACCTGAGCTTTAGCTTTGATGGCAGCACGCGGAGAAGAAATCTCTACCCAGTCGCCCTCAAAAATGCCTTTTTCCGCAGCATCTTTAGTGTTGATAAGCACGAAAGGATATGGATAAAGTTCGCGCTGACCGGGCACATTTGTCCATGCCGAGTGGAAGAACGAATACAACCTAAAACCTGTAGTGAGCACGAATGGATAATCCTTGGCAACTTCCGGAGTAGAAACCGGGCTTTCAAGCGGCTCATGATATACCGGAAGCGGCTCGTAACCAAGCGACTCTGTTACGTGTGAGAAAAACTCTATGCGACCTGATGGAGTCATAAATCCGGGCTGTCCGTCAGGGCGAAGTTTGCCGCTTTCGTATTTCTTAAACTCGGCACCCACCTTACAGGCATCGGTTTCAAAGTAAGCACCCTCAGCATACTCATCCCAAGTTAACTCTATACCGTGCAGCAGCTTAACGCGCCAAAGTACCATCTCTTTCTCGTCAGCCCATGGCCAAAGCTCAGGATTTAAGCGGCGTCCCCACTCCAGATAAAACTTCCAGTCATCCCAACACTGCCCGGGAGGATCAACTGCGCGCGGATTAGAGATTATCAGACCCTTAAACATCTCCTCATCAATTGTGTCACGCTCGCTCCAGCTGGATGAAGGCAAAACCAGGTCTGCCATTTTGGCGGTGGGTGTTAGATAAAAATCTTTTACGGCAATGAACTCAAGGTTTGGAGAAGCCAAAGCCTCAAAGACCTTTGGAGAAGCTTCATAGCAGTTAAGAGCGTCGTTAGCCACAAAGACCATCATCTTAATCGGCCAGGGTTGCTCGGTTAGCACTGCGTCAAAGGTTGAGTAGGGTACATTCGCATTGCCAAAAGCGGCAAATGCCGGGTACTTATCGCCATCAAGCAGATTTGCTTCAGGAGCATTGAAGTTCCAGTCCGGTGGAATCAAGGTAAGTTCCGGTGAGGAAGCGGGGCCACCGCCGGGTGTATACATAAAGCCGCCGGGTACATCCACAGGTCCAAGCAACGCGGTAAGACAGGTGAGAGCTCTACCACTTTGGATGGCGTTAGTATGCATGCAGCTGGGGCCAAGCATTGGGTAGATGGTCGTGGGTTTTTCGCCGGCCATTGTGCGAGCGGCTTCTTCGATCAGTTCAGCCGGGATCCAAGTTGTCTCGGAGGTCTTTTCCGGTGTCCACTCTAAAACCATCTCCGCCAGCTCATCAAAGCCATAAGTCCAGCTATCGATGAATTCTTTGTCGTAAAGTTGTTCTTTGATGATGATATTCATCAGACCTAAGAACAAAGCTCCGTCTGTTCCCGGACGTGGACGCAGGTATAGGTCAGCATTATTTGCAAGGTCATTAAAGCGTGGGTCGATGACGATGACTTTTGCGCCTGCCTCATCTTTTTGCCTGAGTATCTCTTTGTACTCCGGTAAAAGATTGATGGCGCTAACACCCCAAAGTACGATGGTTTTGGCGTGCGCCACATCGGCTCCATGCATCTGTCCGGCACCTAATGTGAGCACGTGAGGCATGATGTTGGGGATGAGACACACGTGTAGTGGTGCCATGCCCCAGCCAAGATTGCCTATCGTTGCCTTAAGACGCTGACCCCAGTCGTTGCTGGTGCGGCTGGTGCCTTGGGCAACCACAATAGAACGTGCTGAGTAGCGGTCGATGACATCGCGAACCTTACCTGCGAGCATCTCTAGCGCCTCATCCCAGCTGATCTCTTCCCACTTGCCTTCGCCGCGCTCACCAACGCGCTTTAGCGGCACTGTTAGGCGCTCATCGTCGCTGTGCACAAAGCGTTCGGTAATACCGCTGCCGCAAAATGCGCCATGAGAGTATGGGCTGTCCGCATCGCCCTCAATACGCACGATCTCATTATCTTGCGTGTAGACAACGGCACCGCAGCGGCAATGGCAACCGGTACAAACAGTTCGTTTTCGCTCAGTTTGCATACTTACCTCCTTTAGTCGCGGAAGCGGATGGCTAACTTCTTGCACATAGCAATGCGTCAAAGTGGTTTGCCGCCTCTTCCTCACAAATGTACAGATGGAGCTTCTAAGCGCCTCAGCAAGTTTTGCCATTGGAATTGCTCGGGCGCTATTGCATGCATTTTGTGCTCAGACGAGTTACATGTCTAACAGCAAAATAATTCATCCACAACAAAGTGTTGTATGTAGATGTACAAAGCTGTACCATGCTTATCTAAGGAAGTGTCGATTTAATCATTGCACGCCATCTTCTTTTCAGTTTGCCCCAGCTATGTCCGAGCAGACAACGACATTACGCCAGGTAGTGCCGTCGCCTGCGGGGGCAGATCTGGAACAAACTGAGCAGAATCTGACGCGCAAGCATTTAATCGGTGCTTCCCTAGATAAAGACGAGTCATGCAAAGATGATATCGACAGCATACCTACTACTCATGCCTATATTGAGGCTGACTTTGATGCAATGATGCTTGAGAGAAAAGTTGCCAAAAGTAGCATCGATAAAAACCGCTATGGCTTTGTCAGAAGTATTCTCGCCACCTCAAAATCATCGCTTGAACTTGTAAGCGCGATGTTTAGTGTTGTTGTGGATAAAGTCTACAATGAAGCGATCCCAAAAAAGGCATTTAGTAGATGCGTAAGAGACATGCGCTTGCTCAACTTACTGTTGTATTCAAGTAAAAAGGGAAAGCGAAACTTAGCGGCAAAGATCGAAAATTACGTTTTGACCGGCAGCTTTAAAAACAAGGTTCGACAACGTGACAAAAATTGCCAATCAAGCGTATTCTCCAATAGCAAAAAAAATCTTTGGCCAAATCCTTATACAGGTGAGGCGTGTAATAAGAGCTTTGATGATTTATTTGCTCATGCGATAAACGAGGCGGCACAAACGATTGAGCTTTACCAAAAAAGAGCACCGGCACAAGAAATATCCAAGGGTTTAGATTTTAGTGGACGGCCATAAACCGAAAGTTGTGTAACCATTGTTAAACTAATCCACAAAAGTCAATTATTGGCTATCGCTTGTGGTGTAAAGCCGCTACAATAAGATGAACTAAACGGCCTGATTTTTTTGTGTGAGGGCGCTTTGCAGAGAGGAGATCGTAGTGACCGAAGAACTAGATGTGCTTCTGCGTGAAGTAGACAAGAAGAAAGCTGAACTGGGTATTAAACCCGAGCTCGCTCCCGATGTGTTAGAAGCATTTCAGGAGCGTTTTTTGTATGAAAGTATCTTTAATTCCAACTCCATCGAGGGCAACAATCTAACGCTTGAAGAGGTGGAGCGGATACTGACCAAGAACGAAGTCATCGATGGTAAAACGCTATCTGACCATGTGTCAGTTCTGGGGTATCGTGATGCAGTGGTCTTGGGTCAGAGATATGCACGTGAAGGCACCAGAATAACAGAGCATGAGATTAAAAAGCTGCATTACAAAATGCTGATCGACAAGCAAGAAGTAAGCGGTGAGTATCGCGACTACAACATGATGATTCATGGTCATAGACCAACATCGTATGAAAAAGTTCCTTACAAGATGATGCAGCTGGTGGACTCGAGACCATCAGAGGATCGTCACCCAATTGAGAGCATCGCATACTTCCATCTGCGCCTGGAAAAGATTCATCCATTTGGCGATGGCAACGGGCGTGTTGGCAGGCTGATAGTAAATATCATGCTTGAGCAGTCAGGGTATCCGGCGATCACGTTTGGCATGGCAGAAAAGCAGGAATATTACGAGGCTTTAAGTGCCTACGATGGTCTTGATGGCAACCCAAGAACAGAACCAATGCAGTTGTTTATTGCTAAGTTGGTAAGTAAACAGCTGGATGTATTGTTAGCGCTTTAGGCTGGAGTAGCAAAAATATTTGCGAAAAGTTATAACAATTATTTATAAATAGTTGTATGCAGGGGTTCTGAGCTGTATAGTTTAGTAGTAGTTTTCTAGCTTAAACTACTTTAGTAAGAACATGTGAAAAGTAAGGTACAGTAAACGATGCGTATAGTTCTTGCGCCTAATCCGGTTTTGCGCGAAAAGAGCGAACCGATCTCTTTGGAAGAGATTAAAAAGTTCAGATCAACCGCAAAACAAATGGCAAAACTTATGTATAAAAATCAGGGGTGCGGCTTGGCTGCACCCCAAGTTGGTATTGGCAAGCGCTTGATCGTCGTGGACGTTACCCCGCCTGATGAAGACGGCAAAGTTGCTGAGCAAAATCCAACGTTTTTCATCAACCCGGTAATCACAAAAATGTGGGGCGATAAACAACTGGAAGACGAAGGTTGTCTCTCAATACCGGGAATACAAGTTCCCATTGAACGCTACAACAATGTCATTATTGAGGCATTAGATCTGGATGGAGAACCATTCACTGTTGAGGCCGAGGGCTTTCATGCAAGAGCCTTGCAACACGAAATGGATCACTTGGACGGAACCACGATGTTCGAGCATCTTAATGCAATTGATAGGATTGAAGCTCTCAAAGAATATGACATTGCGCTAAAATCAGGGGCAAAACCGGGTGATACGAGCATCGAGTAGACAAAGCGTGCAAGATGCCTCAAACATGTGGAGTAGTCACAATCATAATGAGCAACACAGGCAGGTAAAATGAATATCATCTTTATGGGCACCCCAGAGTTTGCTGTAGCGCCACTCAAGGCTTTAATTGAAGACACAAGTGGTCAGTTCCGAGTAAAACTGGTAGTAACACGCCCGGATGCCGCTTCTTCACGAGGCAAAACCTTATTGCCGTCACCAGTGCGCGTAGTCGCAGAGGAAAACGGTATTTCGGTATTAACGCCCAAAAGCTTTTATACTTCATCTTCAGCATTGCCTGACAACCAGGCAACCTCCTCTGTCATTCCCGCGAAAGCGGAAATCCACAACGAGCCAGATAAAGTATCAAAGCGAGTGGTGGACATAGAACTTCTCGATAAGCTCTCAGCAGTCAAACCCGACTTCATAATCGTTGCCGCTTTCGGTCTCATCCTCCCTTTAGAAGTGCTATCCATTCCAAAGTACGGCTGCATCAATATTCACGGCTCACTATTGCCACGTTGGCGCGGTGCGGCACCAATTCAGAGAGCCATACTGGCAGGCGACGAGCAAGTTGGCGTATGCATTATGCAAATGGAGGCAGGCTTAGACACCGGTCCTTACTGCGCCGAGGCTTCAACTATCTCCAAAAATAAAAACGCCGAAGAGCTTGTCCAAGAAATATCAAGGCTCGGAGCGGAGCTATTAATACAGTCGCTGCCAAGAATTGCCGGCGGCGCAGCGGAGTGGACAAAGCAAAATGATGCCGAAGCAACATATGCAGACAAGATTGAGAAATCAGAGCTGGCTTTGAGTCCGCAGGATACAGCGATTCAAAATGTCAGGCGGGTATTGGCATCTTCTGCGCAAGCACCGGCACGCTGTGAGATTGCAGGACGTAGTCTTACGGTGATAAAGGCTGATATCGCCACTAAGGAAGACTCTTTGTGCGCAGAAGCGAGCTTAAAAGATATTGCAGCAAGTGGGCAATCCGCAATATCGTTAGGAGCAGTATTTCTAATCAATAAACACCTGATACTGCAAACAGCAGGTGGCATCGTTGAGATCAAAGAAGTTAAGCCCGATGGCAAGAGTGCAATGGATGCAAGATCATTTGCTGCAGGAATCAAAGAGTTGCAAAAAGGTGGAGAAGGCACGGCGTTTTGGAGAGCGATCGAGCCAGCCGGCAAGGAGTAACATTGAGCAAAGCATCACCCGGAAGGTTGGTTGCGCTAAACATTACACGCAAAATCCGTGAACGTAACGCTTACGCACACGAGTTGATTGAGCATGAACTTAGAGGCAAAGCGCCCCATATAGAGCTGACTACAGAAGAACGTGATTTTGCGATCCTGCTGATAAAAGGGGTGGTGTCTACGAGCGGCGAGCTTGATCAGTTGCTGGATATGGCACTTGAGAGTGGACATATAAAACCTAAGATAAAAGATGCTCTACGCATCAGCACATACGAAATAATCTTCCTTAACAAAGAGCCTCACGCAGCAGTTAGTCAAGGTGTGGAGTTGGTAGGAAGCCTTTCGTCGTATGTGACCGGGTTTGCCAACAAAGTACTGCGAAATGTCGTAAGGCTTAAAGAGAGTTTCCCTTTTGGCGATCCTTTAAAAGACTTGCAGGCTCTAGCACACAAGCAGGCATTTCCACTATGGTTGGCACAGCGCCTGGAGCAAGACTTGGGATGCCAGGCAGCAGCACTTTTCATGGAGGCAAGCAACACCACTGCACCACTATTCTTGGCCGACATTAACACAGGAGAGATCATCAAAGATCATCCCTCAAAACTGTTAGATTATATAGCAAAAATTAAAACAGGCGAGTTAATAGTAGCCGATGCTTCAGCACAACAAACTGCAAAGTTAGCCACACCAACACAAACCCCATTCCTAGAGGTGGGCAGCGGTCGCGGAACCAAGACCGTGCTTCTCTCAAAAAATGCACAGCGCGAAACCGGCAAGCAACCACACATATACGCACTCGATCTGCACCCCTTCAAACAAAATATACTCAAAGAACGCATAGCAGAGTACAGCTTAGAAAACGTACATCCAATAACAGGCGATGCGACAAAGTTGGATGAACTCGTAGAAAGCAATAGCCTCCCTAGCAAGTTTTCCGGCGCACTAATTGATGCACCATGTTCAGGCACCGGTACCATGCGCAGAAACCCCGAGATCCGCTGGCGCCTAAAGCACACAGAAGTAAGCGACATGGCAGCACAAGGTTTGAGCATGCTCAAATCGGTATCTGAGCACATTGCGCCCAAAGGCTTTGTGGTCTACTCCACTTGCAGCGCTTTAAAAGAAGAAAACGAACAAGTAATAGAAGCATTCTTAAGCACAGATCAGGGTTCGGCATTTGTGATAGAGCCGGCAACCACAAACGGCGACAAGTACTTCCGTTCAGCGCTGGAGCCGGGTTCACCAGATTCACATTTTGCTGCCAGACTGGTAAGACCGGGTTAAGACGTGGTACCATCAACGCCAATAAAACAGTATTTAGAAGGGAAGGCACTTGCCTAGTTTTTATCCAAAAGGTGTTTGTGCGGTAAAGATCAACTTCGAACTTGACGACGATGGCTTGGTTCACGATCTAAGTTTTGAGAAAGGTTGTCCGGGAAACGCCCAGGGTCTCGCAAAACTTGCCGAGGGGCGCAAAGCCACCGAGCTCATCGACATGTTTAAAGGCCTGCCATGTGGCAAAAAAGCAACATCTTGTCCAGATCAGTTAGCAATAGCACTTAACAAAGAATTAGAGTCGCGAAAACCCCTTCAGGAGAGGAGCAATTAATGGACATTACCCGTATCATGCAAATCCTAAACGTAGCAGAGTTGGCCGCAATCGAGGCTGCAAAATGGAACGGTCGGGGCGATAAATCAGCAGCTGACGCAGCAGCGACCGAGGCCATGCGTGAAGCTTTTAATGATATCGACTTTTCCGGGCGCATAGTAATTGGCGAGGGCGAGCGCGACGAAGCCCCCATGCTATTTATTGGTGAGGAGCTAGGACGTGGCGGCGAAGAGATAGACATCGCAGTTGATCCGCTAGAGGGCACAAATCTCTGTGCTTATAACCGCCCCAACTCACTAACTACCATCGCATGTGCTCCAAGAGGTGCTCTGCTGTTTGCACCGGATACATACATGAACAAGATTGCCGCAGGTCCGGCACTTAAAGGCAAGCTGCACATTGATAATACTCCCGCCGAGAACGTTAAGGCTGTAGCTGAGGCGCTGGGTAAAGATGTAAGTGAAGTCAATGTGTGCATTCTCCTGCGTGATCGCCACAAAGAATTGATCCAAGCCGTGCGCGATGCCGGAGCCAGAGTGCGCCTAATTGACGACGGCGACGTATTTGGCGCTATCGCTACTGCGGTGCCCGGCACCGGTATCGATTTGTACTTAGGCAGCGGCGGCTCACCGGAAGGTGTTTTGGCTGCTGCGGGTCTTAAGGCCATCGGCGGTTTCTTCCAAGGTCGCTTTGCTTTTGGTGAGGATGAGAAAGCTGCCGACAAGCGCAGACGCGCCGAGGAAATGGTTCAAGGCACAGACCTGGACTTGGACGGCGTGTTAGAGATGGACATGCTGGTACGCTCCGACGAAGCCGTATTTATCGCCTGCGGAGTAACAGATGGCGAGATGGTGGAGGGCGTGCGCACCTTTGAAGGTGGCTCTATCTCCACACATTCAATAGTCATGAACTCCGCAGATAAAACTGTAAGATTTGTAAAAAATATTCGTCGTGGACAGTCCGGCATTATCAGGTTTTAAACCGGTGCAGCTACACGAACTAATAATTAAGCGGGCATTGAGCGAGCCTGAGACAAGAGTTGCTGCTGACAAAGTAGTGCTGTTGGTCTCAGGCTCGCCCAAGCTTGTGTCCAAAGAGCTGGTTTTAAAGCTCTCTATGCTAAGTAACTTTGTGCTTGCTGTAGACTCCGGAGCAGAGCTTTTGGCAACAGCTTGTGTCACGCCTGATCTTTTGCTGGGTGATTTTGATTCAATTGATGCAGATGTGCTGGAGAATATGGTTGGCAAGGGTGTAGCGACTGAGGCACACAATGCATACAAAGACGCAACCGATACTGAGTTGGCGCTTGACTACATAGTGGCGCAAGGCTTCATGTCTGTGATTGCTACCAATGTACTTGGAGGACGCATAGACCACGAGTTGGCCACAATAGGCTGCTTTGCAAAAGCCGCACAAGAAGGTAAAAAAGTAATAATTGCCGGGGATGATGAGGTTTGTGTTTTTCTTGAGGCAGGGCGCGAAAGTGCCAAGCTGAATTTGGCTTTTGATGAGCTTAAACCATCCTTTATTTCGTTGGTACCGTGGGGAGGAAATGCTACAGTTTCGATCACCGGAGTAGAATGGGAGCTTGATAAGGCAACTCTTTCTGCGTCTTGCTCGCTGGGTATTTCTAACGAGCCACGAAGCAAAAATATAGCCATTACTGCGCATCGCGGCACTGTAATGGCTATATTTCAAATCAATTATTTATAACTCTCAGCTCTCGACTCTACTTAAACATTGAAACAAGCATGTCTAATGGGTTAAATCCTGAATCGGTTTTACTATCAGCTTTTTCGTCATTGCCGCCGGCAAGTCCTCCAAGCATAGAGGCCACATCGTCCAAGCCAAAACCATCATTGTTGTTTGAGTTGCTGCCACTGTTGCCGCCCAAGAATTTACCCGCCAGACCGGCGATGTCGTCAAAACCAAAACCATCATCTGCGTCCTCGTTTTTGGCTTGTGCTTGAGCTTTGGCATCAGCAACATCATCGGGTGTAAGGTCAATGCCAAACTTCTCGGCCAAACCTGCAACGCCTTCAAAAAGTGCGTTGTCGGCTTTGCCGTCGCCGTCCTTATCAGCAGCCAATCCTTCTAATAGTGGCCCTAATTGACTCAGCAGCTCCGGATTTTTTTGTGCAAGACTTAAAAACTCAGAAAACTTATCCATATAACTCCCACTCTTTCTCTTATAGTTAACGGTTTTAAACCGCTTCTTACTTCCTAAACAATATAGCCTAACTGCTTATGCCTTTAAGCAATCTCAATTATTTTTTGTATGTGCAAGCTTACTCTGATGTTGTAGCGTTGCTGTCACCATCACCTGCGGCATCTTCTGCGCCATCAGTCTCACTTGGACCTTCAGATGTGCCGCTGCCAAACTCAGCCATTACCGAAGCCTTATCCGGGTTTTCCTTAATGAATCTCTGCTCGCACCAATAGCAAAGCGGATCGTCATTATCCAGGTTTTTCAGCGAAGCAAAAGCGGTGCCAACAGTACCTTCAAATATCTCAACCGTAGCCGCCTTGTTGATGCTGGAGCAATCTTCGTAGATATGATACTTGGTGCCACTGGCAGTCCAGTGGACGTGGTCTTCACCGGTTAGTTGCTCAATACGATTTGTCTCGCTGGCATAAACTTCTTGCGATGGAGGATTAAAGTCTATGCCAAAGAAGCCTACAATTAAATAGAGGACGATTCCAACTGCACCGGCAATACCTTTAGTCTTTGCGTCCATATCCTTGTTGAGAAATATCAAAACAATCATCGGTATGAAGGCGATAGTAGTCATAATTACGCCAAGTTGGTTTTGAAAGAAGAACTGAAAAGCGTTGGCTTTTGCAGCCGGGTCGTACTTGTTTGCTTTTTTCCAAAGCAAGTTGGCACCAAGAGCTAAGCCGCCTATTACAACAATGGCGATAATGAGCCATAGCAAGAAAAGATCCATAAAAGTGCGATTTAGCAGCCAAAAGATCACAAAAGCTTCGCCACCAATAGCTAATATCCACAAAACGAAAGCAATAACTCTATTGCGAGTTGCTTTTCCCTTGTTCTCTGCTGTTGGTTTCCAATCGCTTTTTACAGGCTCTTTTGCATCTGATTCAATACGAGTAACTTTTTTCTTTGTAGCCATGTTCTCCTCCACATAGTCGACTTCCCATAACATAGTAGTGTAAAGCCTTGCCGCTTCACACCCAAAACACCCCTCCCGTGGATAGGGGAAAGTATAGCCGATAAAAGCCATGCGGATTACTCTAAACTTTCATAGTTTATAATCAGTAAAATCAGCAAGCTAAAGCATCTGAGGTATACCCTAGAGGGGAATTCTTATGAGTGAAACATCTGAGGCAGTAAAGCAAAAGTCGGGATTCAAAGCCTTTCTTGAGCGCAAAGATATCGTAGTTAGTGTGCAGCGCTATGTTTACGACGCGTTTTCTGCACTTGCCTTGGGTTTGTTTGCCTCGCTTCTCATTGGTACGATCTTAGATACTGCCGGAACCTTAACGGGCGTGTCTTTTCTTAAGGAGTCAGGAACTTTTGCCAAATCTGCCTCCGGAGCTGCGATGGCAGTAGCTGTAGGTTATGCAATCAAAGCCCCCGGTTTAGTGCTGTTTTCGTTGGCTGCTGTTGGAACTGCCACCAATCAGCTTGGCAAAGCAGGAGCACCATTAGCAGTGTTCTTTATTGCCATAATCGCTGCTGAGATTGGCAAAGCAGTATCCAAAGAAACTCCTGTAGATCTATTGGTCACTCCTTTAACTACGGTAATTGCAGGTATAGGACTAGCTGCACTGATAGCACCTCCCATTGGTGACGCTGCTTCAGCAGTAGGTGGATTTGTGATGTGGGCTACAGAGCTGCAACCCCTGCTGATGGGAGCAATAGTTGCCGTAGTTATCGGGGTTGCGCTTACATTGCCCATTTCTTCTGCAGCAATTTGCGCGGCACTTGGACTCACAGGATTGGCAGGTGGAGCAGCAGTTGCCGGTTGTTGCGCACAGATGGTTGGGTTTGCTGTCATCAGCTTTAAGGAGAACCGCTGGGGTGGACTTGTTTCGCAAGGACTTGGCACATCAATGCTACAGGTGCCAAATATCTTTAGAAACCCACTTATATGGATCCCCACCATTGTGGCATCAACGATAAATGGCGCATTAGCTGCAAGCGTATTTCGTTTTTCAATGGATGGACCGGCGATAGCGTCCGGTATGGGAACATGCGGTCTTGTAGGACCCCTGGGCGTATATACGGGCTGGGTCGATCAGGTGGCTGCAGGATTGCGTCCGGATATTATGCCGTTTGATTGGATATCCATGCTGCTTATATGTCTGGTAATCCCGACGGTGATAAGCTTGCTGGTTGCAATTCCATTTAGACACTTTGGCTGGATTCGAAAAGACGATATGCTGCTAGAGAGATAAGCCGTATCACACTATTTTGCCTATAACCCCACTATTCCGCACAAAAGACAAGTAAATCAGTTTCATTGGAACCCAATTGCTTGTCTTTTGTGCGAAATAGTGGGGATTTTAGAAACCGGCTTTCCTATGTGCAAATAAAGATAGCCCTCTGTGATAGAGGGCTACACAAATCAAATCAATTGGTGCTAGGCACTAAGCAGAAGTTAGGCGCGAACAGCCTTACCGGCCTTTAGGCACTTTGTGCAAACGTTAGCACGTTTTACATGTCCATCTAAACTGATGGTAACTTTTTGCACGTTGGGGCGATACATCCTATTTGTAACGCGGTGTGAGTGGCTGACGTTGCGTCCTGCCACAGGATGCTTTCCGCATATTGCACATACTTTTGACATTGCAAAACTCCTTATATTTTATGACCAACATTGCGTTAGCCAAATAGTCCTAAAAAAGCGCCTTTAACATTCTAGAGATTTTTGTTGAATTTACAAGCCTAAATGTTGTCTTTTACGCTAAAAATCGGCACAGTCAATTGAAAACCACAGTGC
>DBCW01000114.1 GCA_002293265.1 Eggerthellales bacterium UBA948 | reverse complement strand
CACACAAACTACCGAAGCCTCTAGAAAAAATCGGAATGACGTAAAATGTAATGGCTGTGTGATAGAACAAGCTGCAAAGAGAGATAAGAGCGAATCCGATAGCTATACACAAATACTTAAGCCCTGCTCTCAATAATGAAGAACGCAGGCGTTGCTCATGATAATTCAAGGGAACACATGCCAAGTCAAGCCCCCACAATGAAATAGAATAAAGTGCCGCCTTGATGAACGGGTTATCAAAAAAGAGTGTAAGGTTTATCGCAAGGAGTGCAACGAAAGTCACTATGGTCAAGCTGCTGTTTGATGATAGCCTATCCGAAAAAAACATCGTGACAAAATGTGGCGCAAAAAGCATTGCTGCCAGTATCAACGTATAGAGCAGGTTCTCGTTTAGATAGTGTAAAAAGGGCGATGACGGTAAAAATACGAGAGAAAGCCACCACATCTTTTGTAATGTTGAGCTGAAGAACTCAAGAAGAACTGCAGCACGATTATCGGTGTTTTCACCGAAAAACCGATCTGCAATACTTTTTGTATAAAAAACCTTATCAGTTTGTTCATGCATCGGTCTGTATTATCCTTTTGTAAAGTGTTAACAGATGAAGTGTGTAAAACATACATTTGCACAGCTTACAAGCAAGTTTATCGTCGCATTATAGCATTTTAAGCGGCAATATGGAACGAATAGCATTTCGGGGATTTTTATGGCTATTTTGAAGTCACGAGTACTTTCTTTGTGCTTAAATACGTCCAAAAGTAGCTTAGTAAGGCATGATTTGGACGTATAATACGGCGTATCTGTAAAACTTGACAATACCAAAAAATCACACATAATAATTACTTAAGAAATTTTAACTAATTGCATGGTTTTGTATCGTGCAAAGCCAAAGAGGTCTGCGCAAGTCATATGCAGGAAAACATTTTCAGGAGGATTAATGAGCTCAACATTTGAAACCGTACGTCGTGTACTAGTAGATGGTCTTAGCGCTGATGAGAGTGCAGTTTCTTTAGAGACCAGCCTTAGCGAAGATCTGGGCGCTGACTCTTTGGATGCTGCTGAGCTGATCATGTCGCTCGAAGATGAGTTTGACATCGAGATTGCACCCGCTCAGGCAGAAGGCTTTAAGACCGTTAACGACATCGTAACCTACATCGATTCTGTAAAAGCCTAGGTACCAATCATGGAAAACAAAGTGTCGCGTGATGCTGACTCGATGGAGCAGCATATCGCGAATTTAGCTGCTCTTTTGGAGCAGCACGGCTTGACGCATCTTGAATACGAGACTGACGAAGGGCGTGTGGTACTTGGCAAAGAGCCATCACCCTTAATTCAGATGCAAGGTTCTACTGCGCCTGCGGCACCTATAACAGCTACTGATAGCGCTTTTAACCAGGTAGCCTCAGCGGCATCTGTCGCGATGAAGCCTGCGCCCGCTACGCAAGATGCAAGCGATGTAGATCTAACAGAGGGCGACCTCATCACTGCACCGCTGGTAGGTATTGCATACAGCGCAAAAGAACCGGGTGCAGCACCGTTTGTAAGTGTGGGCGACAAAGTGCAAGCGGGCACAGTACTTTGCCTTATCGAGGCCATGAAGATGTTTAATGAGGTCAAAGCTCCAACAGGAGGCATTATCACTAAAGTGCATTTTGAAGATGCTTCGCTTGTAGAGTATGGCGCACCATTATTTACTTTGGATTCACCGTCCAACTAGTTGCTGACCGGTAGTCAACTAACTATCATTTCTCGTCCGACAACGATACTGACAATAATCAAACCTGAGGTGTACGGATGTTAAAACGAGTTTTAATTGCAAATCGAGGCGAAATAGCTGCCCGTATCATCCGTGCATGTCGCGAGATGAACATTGAGACGGTTGCAGTTTTTTCCGAGGCGGATCGCGGAGCGCTATTTACCACTATCGCTACTGATGCGGTGTGCATAGGTCCTTCAGCCGCAAAAGACAGCTATTTAAACCAGGACGCAATCCTAACCGTAGCGCAGTGTTGCGATTGCGACAGCATTCATCCCGGATTTGGCTTTCTTTCCGAAAACCCGGTGTTTGCCGGACGCGTAACTGATCTGGGTATACGTTTTATTGGTCCCAGCGCTGAGGTCATTTCAACACTGGGGGATAAAAGCAAGGCTCGCGAGCTGATGAAAAAGCACGGTGTGCCTATTGTTCCCGGCTCCGATGGTCTGGTCTTAAACATAGAAGATGCCAAAGCTATTGCTAAAGACATCGGTTACCCTGTGCTGTTAAAAGCTGCATCCGGTGGTGGCGGGCGTGGCATGCGCAGGGTATACGAAGAAGGTGAGATGGAGCCGGCTTTCATGGCCGCTCAAGCTGAGGCCAAAGCCTGTTTTGGTGAGGATGGCTTATATCTGGAGAAGCTCATCGTTAACCCTCGCCACGTAGAAGTACAGATACTGGCGGATTCTCAGGGAAATGTAATTCACTTGGGCGACAGAGACTGCACGCTTCAACGTAATCATCAAAAGTTGCTCGAAGAAGCTCCGGCGCAGATACTTACGGATGAGACTAGGGTAAAGATGCTGCATGATGCGTTGTTGGCAGCAAACTCTGTTGGTTACGAGAACGCCGGTACCGTAGAGTTCGTAGTAGCAGAGGACGGCTCATACTATTTTATCGAGATGAATACTCGTATCCAAGTTGAGCATCCGGTTACCGAGATGATAACCGGCATCAATATAGTGCGCGAGCAGATACGGATCGCGTCCGGACTGCCTTTGTCATTTAAGCAAGATGAAGTAGTGTTTAGAGGACATGCAATCGAGTGCCGCATAAATGCCGAAGATCCGATCGACAACTTTAGACCAAGCCCGGGGCGTATTGACTATTTGCATCTGCCCAACGGTTTTGGCGTGCGCGTGGATACTGTAATACACCCATATTACGAGGTTACACCGTTTTATGACTCGATGATCGCCAAGATCATTGTGCTTGGACGTACGCGCAATGAAGCCATCTTTAGGATGCGGCGTGCGCTTGAAGAGACTTTGGTAGGCGGTGTGAAAACTACAATCCCGTTGCATTACATGTTGATGCATAGTCCCGATTATATATCTAACAATCTGGATACCGGTTATCTTGACCGCAATATCTCGACCTTACTAACTCCGCTTGGAGAGGCAGGTAAGCTCTGATGAGCATCTTAGATTTCTTTCGCCAGCGTAAAGAAAACCTTGAGGAGCTGGCGCAAAATAGGCAAAAGACCCGCAAGGCAAAAGGGCGCATCAAAATAAAAAGCCATATCAGCGAGGTGTTTGATCCAAAGTCTTACACGCCTTTGTTTGCTGATATTAAGACCAGCGACCCTTTGGAGTTTCCGGATTACGCTAAAAAAGCTGCCGAGCTCTCAAAGCGAAGCGGACTTGGTGATGCTTTTACCTGCGCCGTTGGCACTATAAAGGGCCATGTGGTGGTTTGCGCAGAGTTGGTACCGGAGTTCTTGATGGGCTCGATGGGTACTGCAGTGGGTGAAGCAATATGTCGCAGCGCTGAGTACGCGCGCGAGCGCCAATTGCCGCTGGTGATCTTTTCTGCCAGTGGGGGAGCGCGCATGCAAGAAGGTATGTTTTCGCTGATGCAGATGGCTAAAACCTCAGCAGCAATCCGGAAGCTTTCTGATGATGGCGGTTTATTTATCAGCGTACTTACTCACCCCACGACCGGTGGTGTTACGGCAAGTTTTGCTATGCTTGGTGACATCATCTTGGCCGAGCCAAATGCTCTGATCGGTTTTGCCGGGCCGCGCGTTATAGAACAGACTATTCGCTCCACACTGCCCGAGGGCTTTCAAAGCTCGGAGTTCCAGCTGGCACACGGGTTTGTGGACAAGATCGTAACGCGTGAGGAGCTGCGCGATACCATAGCCAAACTGTTGGATCTTCATCCATATACCCGGGCAACGGTGGGTTGTGTTGTAAATGATTTTGAAAAAACACCACAAGACATAAGTGCGACTTCGCAGATGCAGCCACAGATGCAGCCACAGCCTCCGGTAACTGTAGCCGAGCTGCTGACAGTAGCAAAAACGCCGGCTGAGCATGTGGAGTTGGCTCGTCACCCCGAGCGTCCTCATGCCCATGCTTTCATCGAAGGCTTGTTTAGCGACTTCATTGAGCTACACGGAGATCGTCAGTTTCGTGACGACAAATCTATCGTTACCGGGCTAGCTAGCTATGAGGGGTTGCCGGTAACTATTGCAGCTCATCTCAAGGGTAACGACCTCGAAGGCAATATCGCCTACAACTTTGGCATGCCTCATCCGGAAGGTTATAGAAAGTTTATCCGTTTGGCTAAGCAGGCCGAGAAGTTCGGTCGTCCTTTGATTACGTTTATCGACACACCCGGTGCTTACCCGGGAGCCGAGGCTGAGGAGCGCGGGCAAGGTGAGGCGATTGCCAGATGCCTGTTTGAGCTCAGTGGTCTGGCGGTTCCCACGGTCGCTATTATCACCGGCGAAGGTGGCAGTGGCGGTGCGCTGGCGCTTGGGTTATCGGATCGCGTGATCATGTATGAATACGCGATCTACTCAGTGCTTTCTCCCGAAGGTTTTGCCAGCATTTTGTGGAAGGATGCTAAGCGAGCTAATGAGGCATGTGATGTGATGAAACTTACCGCACGCGACCTTTACGAATTTGGCATGGTTGATGCCATCGTCAAAGAGCCCATAAATGGCGCTCACACCGATCCCGCCGGTGCGATTGAGGCACTTCGTCCGGTGCTCAGAGAGGCGCTTGGCGATTTAGTGCAAAAAGACAAAGCAACTCTGCTTGCGCAGCGTTACGAGAAATACCGCAAGTTTGACTAGGCCTCTCTAAGGCAACACAAAGGACATTTGTATGAATATTAAAATTATTGGAACCGGCAGCTCAGTGCCTGCGCACGTGCTCACAAACGACATGCTCTCAGAGATGGTAGACACAAATGATGAGTGGATACGCTCTCGCAGTGGCATCGCAGAACGTCGCATTGCTAAGGAAGAAACTGCTCGCGATCTAANNAAAGCGCTTGCTGCGGCAGAAGCCGATGCCGGTATTACGAGCGATCAGATTGGCGTAGTGATTTGCGCCACGCTTGGCAACAAAAACAACCACTGCCCATCGCTGTCATGCAATATCCAAAGAGACCTGGGTCTTCGCGAAGATATACTTGCTTATGACCTTAATGCTGCATGTTCCGGATTTATCTATGCACTGATTGCAGCTTCCAGGTTTATCAACAATGATTCGTATGCGCTTGTGATTGGTTGCGATATTGTCTCACAATTTGTAGATTTCACCGATCGCTCTACCTGTGTTTTATTTGGGGATGGGGCAGGCGCGGCAGTAGTTGTTCCAACGACTAATGAAGACACACAAGACTTTTTTTGGGTGACCGAAGCCAGCGGATCGGACATGCTCAAGGTGTGGGAATATGTGCATATGGAGGGTCAGGAAGTTTTTAAGTTTGCGGTTGAAGCCATAGTAAGAACTGCCAGAAATGTAACGGAAAAAGCGCACGTTGCGCTGGATGAAGTTGATTTATTCATTTGTCATCAGGCTAACGAGCGAATTCTCAAAAGTGCGGCCAAGCGCCTCGGTGTGCCAATAGAGCGCTTCTTCATGAATCTGGATAAATACGGCAATACCAGTGCCGCAAGTATTCCGCTTGCACTGGATGAGGCGTTATCATCCGGCATTATCAAGTCGGGCTCAAAGATCGTAATGGCAGGTTTTGGCGGCGGCATGACCGCTGGTGCAGTAAGTTTTACCTGGAGTTAAGAATAGGGAGAGTCAATGCTACTCAATGAGTTTTTAGGAATTACTTATCCATTCATGCAAGGCGGTATGGCACAGATCGCCACCGGGCGATTTGCAGCAGATGTATGCAACGCCGGAGCGTTAGGCATAATTGCCGCCGGAGGTAAGAAGTGCGAGGCTGTGCGTGAAGAGATCAATACGTTACGCACGCTAACAGATAAACCTTTTGGTGTTAATGTGATGTTGATGGCCGAAGATATCGATGCTGTCGCTGCTATGCTTATAGAAGAAAAAGTTCCGGTTATTACCACAGGAGCAGGAAATCCTGCTAAATACATCGAAGGTTGGAAAGCGGTTGGCAGCAAGGTCATCCCGGTAATTCCAAGTGTTGCGTTGGCGCAGCGTATGGAAAAATACGGAGCAGATGCGGTGGTAGCCGAAGGCACCGAAAGCGGTGGACATGTAGGCGAAACCACAACTATGGCGCTGGTGCCACAGGTGGTAGATGACGTGAGTATTCCGGTGATTGCTGCCGGTGGTATTGCCAGCGGTAGGCAACTTTGCGCAGCATTTGCCTTTGGCGCAATCGGTGCGCAGATGGGCACAGCGCTACTGGTGAGCGAAGAATGTCCTATTCACGAGAACTACAAGCAGGCCATACTTAAGGCCAAAGATACCGGCACAACGGTGACCGGACGCATTGTTGGTGCACCGGTGCGCCAGATAAAAAACCGCCGCGCACGTGCTTATCAAAAACTGGAACTGGAAACAACCGACCGTGCAGCCTATGAACACTTGGCTTTAGGCTCACTAAAGAAAGCCGTCTTT
>DBCW01000009.1:974-14518 GCA_002293265.1 Eggerthellales bacterium UBA948 | reverse complement strand
ACTCGGGTCAGACACGTAGTTTTCGGACAGTCTGACCATCGTAGGTAAGCGCCGATCTACTCAGATTAATCCAAAACATTCTGAATGAACGGCATTCTAAAAGTTAAAGCCTGCCAACCTTGCAGTTTATCCAAGGTTGATGGGTCAGTTCACTTGCCGGTCAGACAGGACTCATGTAGTATTTAGTTCTTCTGATTCGGATCCATTCGTTTTACCCGCAAAATATCGTAGGCACTCAGTTTGGCTGTCGTGGCAAACGAATAAGCCTTCATGACTTGATTGGCGGTTTTAACCGATTCGCTTTCCCCGGTGGCATACTCGCGGCGTAGGTCGGACACCACCAGTGTTTCTACTTGCCGATGCGGAGAAAGCACCTCTAGTTTATCGTCTTCGTAGAAGCGGTTTCGGCAAACTACTTTCACTCTGTCTTTTTCGAGCACCTCTTCATCACTTACAACTGCCACCCAGTCGTAGCTTTGAACGTATATATCCTGATCAGGAGTTTGCTCGGCAGAGCCATAGTAAAAGCCCGTGGAATATGGTCGGTGTGACACCGTCTCTAACTCAGGAAGCATTAGTTTTGGATCAGCTCCGTCAAGCACTCGGCGATATGCATTTACTACGGTTGCAACATAGAAAGCCTTTTTGTTGCGCCCCTCAATTTTAATTGAATCAACACCGGTATTTACGATGTCATCAAGATGTTCAAGCATGCAAAGATCTTTTGAATCCATAAGATAAGTATAGCGACCGTCTTCTTCTATAGGGAATCGCTGCGTAGGACGCGTTGGCTCAAGTAGCTCATACCCCCAGCGACAGGGTTGAGTGCAATGTCCGCGGTTAGCAGAACGTCCTGTTAAATGATCGCTGATTAGACATCTGCCCGATATCGCCATGCACATTGCACCGTGCACAAACACTTCAAGTTCAAGTTCTTTTGGAAGCTCAGAGCGCATTTGCGCGATCGCTTTCAAGCTCATCTCGCGTGCACAGACTATACGATTGGCTCCCAATTCGTACCACATAAGTGCTGCTTCTGCGTTTGAGGTATTTGCCTGTGTGCTCACATGTATAGCCACATCGGGAGCATAACGTTTAGCCATGCGAAGAGTTCCCAGATCGCTGATGATGACGGCATCAACTTTGGCTTGTTCAAGTGCAACAAGATAATCGGGTAAATGAGCCAAATCATCATTGTTCATATAGGCATTGCAGGTCACAAACACTTTTGCTCCCAGAGCATGAGCTTGTGCGACTGCTTGAGGAATATCATCTAAGGTAAAATTGTCTGCTCGTTGGCGTAGCCCAAAGCGGTCGGTTGCAAGATATATAGCATCTGCCCCAAAGCGCAAGGCATACTCAAGCTGCTCTCTGCCACCGGCAGGAGCTAACAGCTCGGGCGTTTTTATACTGGGTAACTGTGGATTCATATTTAACAACACACGTTCATTTTACCACTCCAAACAAATTGCTCGCTTTTAAATACAGCAAAGTATCAAAGATTAGCTTCTATAAAAATGTGAAATATCAAAATGATGAGCATAATGACAGTGATTACCCTGTGTAGCATCAGCCAATATCGCGGTATCAATCGCTTAAGAAGTCCTGTCAGGCACATTGCAAGCATACACAAAAGTAAGATTGCGCCCATAAGCGAACTTTCGCCGGTGACTCTTTCGGCAACGCTGCAATGGAAGTACACAACAATTAAAGCGACAATGGCGAGCGGCGCATGGATTTTCCTCAGTATTCGCCGAATCGTCTTTAAGGTACGGTTATTCTCAAAACGGCTTTTTGTACAAATCAACCGCATTGTCCAAAGTGCCATCAAGAGCAAGACCAGGATTGCTGTCACCCACGGCAAAATAATGCTAACCATATTCAATGCACCTCCACGTTAATACCGCAATACCTGTAGTTATCTGAGATTTTTTAAGTTTTTAAAACTTTTATCAGTACGAAGCTTGCTGGTTTCTTTTATCGCATGACCAGTCTGCAAAGCGAATATCACCCCATCTCAATAGATCCGTTGATATTCAGTTGAGGTTTAATGGAAGAATGAGACTTTTCGGACACTGTGTGATGCGGGCGATGAGAGCTTAAGAATCGTTTAGCTCAGGATGAAAAGGGTACCCAAAAAATGGTCTATGAGCGAAGCGAAGTTGAAGCCGCCTTACGAAGAACGCTTTGAGGATACCGAGTATAGCCTTGCTGACGGTGTTCTGTGATTTCAGGAAGATGACAATAATAACTGCCGATACCGCCATGAGTATGAGTGTGGCAAGTTCTCTGTTATCGGGCATGGGTAGTCCCACTATTTTGATAATTACTCAAAGCTTTGCTATTCATATTTTGTCTCGCACCATGATTTCTTCATTTGCTCTAATTTGCACCCGAACCCAGCTTCTTAATATGTTCATTATCAAGTAGTGAGCTTAGCTGTGTTATTGCGATTTGGTTCAGGTGGATTAGCTGCTCGTTTTGCGGTAAACTCTCGCGAATTAAAACAGCATTTATACTCTCAAGGTTAGACAGCACGACTAGCTGTTCTAGTGCTGCATCGTCGCGAATATTTCCTTTTTTGTCCGGGTTGTCCTTTCGCCACTGTGAGGCAGTTTGTCCAAAGAGTGCAACGTTTAGCAAATCAGCTTCGCTGGCATAGATGAAACCTGCTTGCTCTTTAGTAACTATCGGTGGAATGATTTGCTCTTTGATAGCATCCGTGTGAATACGGTAGTTGATCTTGGCGAGCGTGCGCTGTAAGTTCCATTCCAGTGACAAGCGTTGCTGCTCTTCGGTTTTAAGACGTTTGAACTCGGTGACCAGATACAACTCAAACTCCGTAGAAACCCACCCGGCAAACTTGAGTGCGATATCTACGTGCGCAAATGTGCCACCACCATAACGTCCAGACTTGGAAATCAATCCGATTGCTGCGGTTTCCTTTATCCATTGTTGGGGAGACATCCAAAAATGTGGTTTGGCAGACTCAGCTTTAAACCCCTCATATATGTGGGGTTTAAAATCTGGGTTATGAAGCTTTTCCCATAAGCCAAGATATTCGATGGTGGCATAGGTGCGCATCCAAAGACTGATAACTTGCGATGGATTTTTGGCATCCCTATATTTCGCTATGTCCGTTAGCGATACAAAGTCTTCCTGATTACACGAAACCACAGAAACTGCAGTGCCTTGCACGGTGATTATTGCATTTTCTTGTTTAACCATTACCCCTCCGTTATGTCTATAGCGAACATATGTTCTAGTATAGCATATGAGTAAAGGCGCTTAATTGGTGAGTGTTCGCAAGGGGCTCATATTTTGTCACTGATGCGGTCGAAAGGACTCAAGAATCGTTTAGCCCAGGGTTATAATGGGCACCCAAAAAATGGTCTATGAGCGAAGCTAATTATTTTGGGAGAAGGAGCAGTGGCGATGCGTTATTTTGAAATCCAGCTTGCCTGGGTTTAAAAATTTCAGCGTAGCCAACTGCGACGTGGTGTAGGCAAAATAGCTTGCAGGCCTTAACCTTTGGCAGATAAGCTACCCCAATGGTGTCTTTATAAAAATGCTGATGAGTTCGGAGCGGGAGCTTACTTCATATTTTCTGAAGATGTTTCTCAGGTGGGTTTTTACTGTGTTTTCGCTAATCATTAGGTCTGCTGCGATGGACTTGTTTGTCTTGCCGCCGAGCGCGCGCATCAATACATCGTATTCGCGTGGAGTTAACGGCTCAACTGATGGCATATCGGTTAAGAGCTCGCGTTGTTCCACGGTTGGTATAGCCGAGAAAGCGGACAGGTAGCTGTGGTTTTTGAGCAACACCGAAAGTCGATGGTTCAGCACCGGAAGCAGCATCAAGGTAACGCAGACTACTGTAAGTGCCACAATGGTAATACTGGAAGCAGGCAACATCAAAGCTTCTGTGATAAAGGCTAAAGTTTTTCCAATTAAGATACCAAATACGTTTGCTGCAAGCCCAATGCCAAAAACTCTTGCCGGTCTTTTACTTAAGTCAAGCATTTCTCCGAGCATGCTCCACCAAAACAGATCAAAAATGCCGCAAGCTCCAAGCATTAATGTGTCAACAACTAAGTAGCTGGCAGCGCCTTTATCGAGAAGTAAGAAGAATATGAATGCACCTACAATCATTGCCATACCAACATATAGTGAAAGGGCTCTTCCGGAGGAGAGGTTGCGCATAATCAGTAAAGCTGCCACATATGGTAGCGCCCAGTACCAACTTGTCAGAAATGTAAGGTGATCATAAGCCGGAACAATTATTTGATACATCAATCCGGAGTTTATGGTGATGATAGTCACAAAAATTACGAGTGCCGCAAGTGGGGCGACAACGCTAACAGCAGGGCTTTCAGGCACAGCTTTTTCATCATTTGAGTAGGGGTCAGTTTCCAGCATTGCAGTGCATATTATGGCAGCTACAATTAGCGTCATCGCTACGCTAAGACCAACAAAAGGTGAAATGTAGCCGGATAAAGAGTTGATAATGATCAAAAAAACATTCGCAATAATCAATACATCTGCACAGCTTTTGATGCGTTGACCTCTGGGGGTATGGCTTTTCAAAAAGTGACCCCAAGAGGCCATGGAAGCGCCGGCGACGAGTGCAGAAAAAGCAATTGCTATCATCCATAACGTAGAGGGCTTAAAAAAGAAGACACAGCTCAAACATAAGCACATCACTTCGCCAAAAAGCATGACCCGTTTTGCTACTTGACCACTTTTAACAGCCAAGCTGCCACCTAATAAACCTAAAAACATGGATACACCGGCAGCTAATACAAGACGAGTCGGATCAACTGAATAGTAATCTGCCAGGTTATAAAATGCGGCTCCTTCGAAAACTATAGATAGCACGTATGCAAAAAACAAAGCCGGCGGCAGAACCGACCTCATTCGCAAATTGACAATAGTGCTATACGACACGCATCCACCATTCATTGAATAATGCTTATTTCCCACTCCCTATAGATGCCGTAAATACACCTGTTCTGATAATCATTACGGAATCATTTATTATTCTGTATAAAGCTTTATTAGTATTTTATCATCGCTTTGATAGCTATGAGCTGCAAACAACGTAATATAACCGGAAATGGAAAGTGCATTGCAAATCAAAGTAAGCTTATGCACATCGTTGTAGTGCTAGAATTGTGGTCATGCAACTATCAGCAAGTTTTGATAGCTCAGACACCGACTTAAGCAGATCAATAGGATGGTTTTGTGACAAAGATATTTTCGCACACACAATCGGTAGATACCGATATAGTTGACGCATTTTGCATAATGCAACGAGGGTTTACCGACCAATTTGTATACTATGATAAGGTGCGAAAAGCCAGAGTCATGGGTTTGGGTCGCTGCATCGCTTTATGGTCGCTTCATGAAGTGGAGTGCGAGCTGCAAGGTGAGTCCGCAGAGCAGCCGGTATTCTTTTCGTTTAATCGTTTTGACGGAGAAAACCCTAAACCGGCCGATGAATTGTTCCAAGCCTTTCCAAGGTTAAAACTAATGCTTCCGGAAGTGGTGCTCATCGAAAACGAACGAGGAACATTTTTGCAGGTCAACAGCCTTGGTCCCGTTTATGGTGGCAGGGTGGATCGTTTTTCAAAGCAAATGACAGATGCACCTTTGCGCAAGCGAGTGACTATCCCATATACACTTGAGGCAGATTTGCGCAGCGACTGGTCAGAAGCGGTTAATCGCGGTCTTGCGGCCATAGAAAGCGGCAAGATCGATAAGGTAGTTTTGTCTCGACGCCAAAAGCTTACTGCTGCCCATCCATTTTCATCAAAAGACCTGCTGATCAATTTGATCGACGGGTCTTCAAGGGGTACGGTATTGATGTATCGCTACGGTGATGTCTTCTTTTGCGGCTGCACACCGGAGCTTTTGGTGCGCAAGCACGGACAGATTGTAGAGAGTATGTGTCTTGCCGGCACTATTGCTACCGGATCCAGCGAGGCAGAAGCAGCGCATTTGGCGGATCAACTATTGCATGATGATAAAAACCTCCGCGAACACGCTTTTGTGGTGGATTTTATCGGCGAAGTCTTTAGGCGAAATTGCCACGATGTAGAGATTGCAAAAGAACCGCAGATTCTTGCCTTAAAACAAGTTCAACATCTTTACACGCCGGTATGTGCGCAGGTAAGACAAGGGGTTAGCCTAACCAGTTTGATGAAACAACTTCATCCAACCCCGGCGTTATCCGGTGCCCCGGTCGGTGAGGCGCTGATGCAAATACGACAGCTCGAGCCCTACAATCGCGGGTTTTATGGCGGAGCTTGTGGCTATGTGACGGCAGATGGCGACGGCGAGTTTTCTGTTGGTCTTCGAACAGGAGTTTTTGATGGTGAGATAGGCTGGGTCTATGCCGGTTGTGGCATCGTGTCTGATAGCGCCGCAGGCGAGGAGTTTGACGAGATAGATCTTAAGCTCAAAACGATACTAAGTGCGTTTGATGGTGAAGACAATGCAGGCGAAATGAGGTGCGAATCATGACAGCTAGTGATACGCCGGGCGAAAGCGTGCAGGGTAATACGCCAACCTCGACTGCACTTTTTATATCAGCATTTTTTGATGAACTACACTCATTGGGTGTGCGAGACGTTGTAATCAGTCCCGGCTCAAGATCTACGCCTTTAGCTATGGTCGCTTATGCCGGCGACATGAACATATATGTAGATATAGACGAGCGCGGCGCAGCTTTCTTTGCCTTGGGATTAGTAAAAGCCAGTGGGCGACCGGTATGTGCGATATGCACTTCCGGCACCGCGGTTGCCAACTATTACCCTGCTGTTTTAGAAGCAGAAGGTTCAAGAGTGCCTCTGATCTTGCTGACCGGCGACAGACCGCCGCAACTACAAAAACTTGGTGCACCGCAAACTACCGATCAGCTTAAGATTTTTGGCGATCATGTACGCTTCTTTCAGCAGATGCCACTACCTACTGCGCAACCAAAAGGCATCGCTTTCATACGTCAAATGGCGCTAACAGCCTTTGCGTCAGCAGTTGGCTCGCAGGCGAGTCAAGATGACGACGATAGCATCTGGTATGGCTGCATAAGCGACGGTGGACCTGTGCATTTGAACTTCCCGTTTAATGAGCCGCTTAAGCCAAACTTGGACGTGCAAGGTTTATTTACAGTCGGACGAAGAGCATGCAGGCAGGAAGAAAGCGGCAATTACTCTCCCTTGCAGCTGTCGGTGGCATATCCAAGCCCTGAAAGCGTGGATCACATCAAGAACATGGTTGCAAATAAGAAGACCTTAATACTGTGTGGTGAAGGCACTTGCTCAAACAGCGTAGAAGCTGGGCTGATACTTCGCTTGGCCAACGTCTATAGCATCCCTCTGATCGCAGATCCGTTAAGCAATTTGCGCTCCTATACGGATTCGCACATCATCGACAATTATGACAATATCTTTAGAAGCACAAGCCACCTAAGCCCGGAGCTGATTATTCGTTTTGGGCGCTATCCTGTTTCCAAGAGTTGCTATTTGGCACTTGAAGATGCAAACCCTATACAGGTAGTGATTGATATCTGCGAGACCAGAGACTTCATTGCTGCAACCGATATATTTTTGCGTTCTACGCCGGCAGCTTTTGTAGCATCGTGTCTTAACGACTTCGAACGTAGCGGATTTGTCGCATCAAAGAGCCAGCAAGATTTTGCACGGGAGTGGATTTTGCAAAACGAGAGTGCCGCCACTCGTATCAACGAAGTCTCAAGTGTCAAAAGTGGCTTTGAGGGTGCTTACGTATACAGCCTCATAAATTGCATACCCAAGGGTGCCTGTCTCTTCTCAGCAAGCTCAATGTCAATTCGTATGATCGACACTTTTTACCTCAAGGGCAACAAGCGCATTACTGTTTTGTGCAATCGCGCACTTAACGGCATTGACGGCTCGCTTTCTTCGGCAATAGGTGCTGCCTTAAACTTTGAGCACACTGCATTTCTCACAGGTGACATCGCTTTTCTGCATGACATCAATGCGCTTGCTATGCAGCGCGAACTGTTAAGTCAGGCAAAAGACAAAGCAAGGGCTAATCTCATAGTTGTGGTGCTTAACAACCATGGTGGTGGCATCTTTGAGATGCTTCCGCAAAGATCCACTGAGCCTTATTTTGAGCGATTGTTCCTAACGCCCCAAGAGGTGGATTTCTCTTCTGTTGTCCAAGGATTTGGCGTGTCGTACACTAAAGTTAATACTGTGGAGGAATTTGAGTGCGCATACGATGGCTTTTTGGGTCATTGTGGCATTCATGTTATCGAAGTAGATTTACCGCGCCTGGGGCTGAAAGAGCGATATGGCGACTTTCTCACATAAGGGGCTGTGTTACCACATTTGTGAATGGGGAGACGCATCGGCTCCGCCGCTGATTCTGCTTCATGGGTTCTCACAAAGCTCTGCAACCTGGGAAAAAGTGGCTGCCAATCTTGCCGAGCAGCGCCACATTATTGCACCAGATTTGATAGGGCATGGACAAAGCGAACGCCCAAATGACGAAACAGCATATGAGATGGGTGCTGTTATTGAATGGCTTGATGCGCTGACAACTTCTCGAGGCGCAAAAAAAGTTGATCTATTGGGGTATTCGATGGGTGGACGTTTAGCGCTCAATTATGCCTGCACACACCCGGATCATATCGCTTCGCTAGTGCTTGAAAGCACCGGGCTTGGAACAAATGACCAACACCAACAAGAGCAAATGCTTAAACGTGACCAAGACTCGATAATAAAGCTTACACAGCAAGGCATCGAAGCATTTATGGACGAGTGGGAATCACTGCCGATATTTCGCTCTCAGGTGGCACTGCCGCTCGACATTCGCTGTCAGCTACGCCGGGAACGTTTAAATAACGATCCAACGGCTATGGCTCTCACCATAAAAGGCATCGGGCAACACAAAATGCCCGATCTCACAGCCAAGATACATCACTTGCCGATATCGATACTATACATCGCAGGTACGCAAGATCAAAAATATGCAAATATTGCCGAGCAACTTAAGCAAAATCCGAGCATAAAATGTACCTTGATAGATGCCGGACACAATACTCACCTGGAATCACCAAAAGAGTTTTGCGATGTTGTCAGTGCTTTTTTGTCTCGATCATCTCCGCTTGGCGCGCAAAGTCAGCGCTAAACGACTACAATACCATACAGTTGATACGACAATAATTTATGAGAGGATAACCTACATGACCAGCATTGCTTGGCAGCAGCCCACAACATATGAAGAGATAGTCTATGAGACTTTCGAAGGCATAGCAAAAATAAGCATAAACCGCCCGCACAGGCGCAATGCCTTCACTCCACTTACAGCAAGTGAGCTTTATGCAGCCTTTACTCAAGCTCGCGATGATGAATCGATAGGCGTTATTATCCTTACAGGTGTCAACCATGATGGACGTGAGGAGGATCAAGCGTTTTGTTCCGGTGGAGACCAAAAGGTTCGTGGTGACGGGGGATATGTTGGCTCTGACAATATCCCACGCCTTAACATTCTTGATTTGCAACGTCTAATCCGAGTAATACCCAAGCCGGTCATCGCCATGGTAAATGGTTACGCTATTGGCGGCGGACACGTATTACATATACTCTGCGACCTTTCCATTGCCTCAGAAAACGCTAAGTTTGGGCAGACCGGACCAAAGGTCGGAAGCTTTGATGCCGGTTATGGTGCCGGGTATCTGGCTGCGATCATCGGTCAAAAGAAGGCTCGCGAGATATGGTATCTTTGCAGGCAATATAGCGCTGCCGAGGCACTTGAAATGGGCTTAGTAAATAAAGTTGTTCCATTTGCAGAGCTGGAAGCGGAGTGTGTCTCCTGGGCTCGTGAGATGCTTGCGATGTCGCCAACAGCACTGCGATTCATGAAGGCATCTTTCAATGCTGCAACTGACGGTTTGGCCGGTATTCAGCAGCTTGGAGGCGATGCCACGCTCTTGTTTTACACTTCCGATGAGGCAAAAGAGGGTCGTGATGCCTTTAAGGAAAAGCGCAAACCGGACTTCAGTCGTTTTCCAAAGTTCCCCTAAGCACAATTGCTTTTAACATAAGCAAAGCATTGATTGAGCAATAATATGCTGCCGGAGATTGAACAACTAGCTAGCAAAAGACCCGATGATGTCTGCTTTACATTTCAAGAGGCAGATGGGTCTAGCCTTGACATGACTTATGGTGAAGTAAAGCTAAAAGCAAATGCTCTGGTAGCTGCTCTTGCAAAACGTGGAATTACAGCGGGCAGCACGCTTCCAATAGATATGGAAAATTGCCCGGCTTTTGTGGTGTGCATTTTGGCAGCCGCTTACGGTGGTTTCACATTAGTAGCGCTTAATCATCGTCTGACCAAAGACGAAAAGGTATCTCGCTTAGCCGGCATCAGTTCAAGCGTTGAACTCACTTTACTTACTGAGCAAGATGTCGAGAATGTCGGAATCGGAGTTTTAAAACGATCAGATAATAAACAAGGTGATGCGCGCACATCATCAACTGCGCTGGTGATGTTTACTTCGGGATCATCCTCGCAGGCAAAAGCCGTTCCTCTTACCTGGGAGAACCTTTGCGGTGCCGCAACTGCCTCAAACTCCTCACTAAATAAATATGGCGAAGGTAAATGGCAAGCAGCCTTGCCGCTATATCACATAGGTGGCTTTGAGATCGTTGTTCGAAGCATACTTAACGCCACACCATTCATACTCTATCGCCGATTTGACGCAAAGCGAGTGCTTGAAGACGCTTCTGATATGGGTGCCACTCACATATCGGTAGTAGACAAAATGTTGCAAGACTTGGTTCAAGCAGATGATGGGCAGTTGGCAAAGTATTCTTGTATTTTACTTGGTGGTGCAGCGATTAATCCAAAAACTTTGAGTCGTGCTCTGGAAAGTGGCGCAAGTGTGTATGCAAGTTATGGCATGACCGAGACATCCAGCCAGATAGCTTCTACATTAGTGACCAATGAATTTAATGGCAGCCTTGACCTGCTTGCCGGCTACGAAGTAAAAGTTGTCAATAAGAATGCTCAAGGAGTTGGTCAACTTGCAGTAAAAGGTCCGGGTGTATTTTTTGGCTACCTAAACGCGACCGCTAGTTTTACGCCGGACGGATACTTCCTAACCGGCGATAGCGCTACATATATTGATGGGCGTCTAAAAGTGCAAGAGCGGGTAAACGACATGTTTGTCTCCGGAGGCGAAAATGTTTCACCTGCCGAGATTCAAGAGGCACTAATGAGCACCTTGAACGTAACAGATGCACATGTTTTCGGAGCGCCGGATGAGACATGGGGCAGAAGACCAATCGCGTTTGTCGAAAGTGATAAAAGAAACGAAATAGAAGCGCTCCTCTTGTCTCAAATCGATAAGAATCTCTCCAAGATATCTCGTCCTAAACAGCTATTTATGCTCGACAGCTTTCCGCGCATCGGTATAGGAAAGGTTGACCGGCAAGGGCTACAGCAAATGTATGAACAGCGAATCGAGTTATCTGAGGTTAGGCTGTATCACATAAATCAGGAGCTGGTGGCACCAATTAAAACCGCAAAAGTAAACATGCAGTCGCGAGNNTGAAGGTGTAGCCTTTTCTACCGATTGGTATCTACCGGAGACTTTGAGTGAAGACAAACGCATATTGGAACAATACCTTATACCCTTGGTATTGCAGCAAACATATCTACATCCAAGCGAAGTCTCACGGCACCTTGACAAGTGTAAGGCGGCAGGGCAATACCCAATGGCAAAAGCTGCCATAGAACCTGCATTATGGGATCTATACGGCAAGATTACCAAAAAGTCCATCCGACAATTGATCGGTGCTGAACTTGAAAGCTGCGAGGCAACTGCTTTGGCCGGTGCAGTAATCGGCATTATGCCTTTGCAGGAAACGATTACCGCAATAGAGTCGCTAGTAAAGCAGGGCTACACACGTGTAAAACTCAAAGTCCAAAACGCCAAAGGCATAGAGCTCGCGCGTGCAGTCCGAGAGTGCTTCCCAAACTTGATGATTATGCTCGATGCTAATCAAGCTTTCACCGAAAGCGATGTCGCTATTTTGCAGTCACTTGACAACCTGAACATCCGCTGCATCGAAGAACCGCTTACCCCAAAAAACGACAACTCCGCAGATATATTTACTCGCTTAGAACGCCTGCAAGAAAATATCAAAACACCCATCTGTCTTGACGAATCGATCATAACTCAAGGTGATATAGACCGCGTATTAAACTCACCTAACTTGCGTTGTATTGCGCTAAAAATAGCCAAGTGGGGAGGGTTGACTCCGGCTTTGCGTTTTTACGAACGGGCTTTGAAACTTGGTTTTGACATATGGATGGGCGGAATGTATGAAAGCGGGGTCTCCAAAAATATGCACGCAGCTTTTGAAACCTTGCCGGGAATTGAGATTCCGGGTGACCTCTCAAGTACCTCGCATTACTTTAAAACAGATATCTGCGAACCAAAATTTTCTGCACAAAATGGTTTGATCTACCTCAATTTACCGGGTCATGAAAATGGTCTTGGATGTGTCCTTGACCACGAGAGCATAAATCAGATTCTGGTTGAGAAAAAAGTGTTCAAACGCGACTAAGAATTAGCAAGCTTATAACCTAAATGACCATCAGGATTATCAAGCTTTATAATTCGCTCCATTTTTAGCAGATGATCCAGCGCGCATATTCCTTCCATGGTTATGAAAAATCTTTGCACTAAAGGGATGTCCTCCCAGCCAGAAAAGGGATTATTCCAATCCATGTTCCTGATCAAAAAGTCACAGTTGGCACCGGGGTTTTTGGCGATCAGATCATAAAAGACTTCAACTCTATCCAGCCGCCTTTCAATTATAGTGTCTATGCGTTCATTCACCGGTTGTTTTTGTTCATCATGAGAGCTAATCAATTGCTTGATTGGCAAGTTTCTAAGGCGGCTTAGACTCTCCAGATAAACTTGGATAACACTCTGATCGTTAAATTCCCAGCTTAGTCCGGTTAATCTGTCAAACAACACGTGATCGCCTGAAAACAGTACACCGGATTTTGGTTCCCAAAGCGCAAGCTGTGCCGGGGTATGTCCGGCTAATCCCAAAACTTCAAATCGCAAACTTCCAACATCAACGTATTGTCCATCTTCTAAATAATGCACGTCATGTAGATCCGGAGAAAAAAACAATGGACGCTGATATATTTGGCGACCCTGTTCGGCTAAATCAACGGAAAATCCCTCCGACTTCAGTCTTTTGAACACTGTCTCGCCCAACTGTGTTGCGTACTCATGCTTTGCAAAATCCACATCTGTTTTACTAACAAACAAAGATGTTCCTTTATCAAAAAGCTTATCTACAAGCCCGGCATGGTCGATATGTAAGTGTGTGAGCAGCAGACTGAGATTTTTCTTGTCTATGCTAAGTTTAATTATTGCTTCTTCCAGTATTTGCAGGCAATCATCGTTAGGTGCACCGGTATCGATCATCAGCCATTCATTATCAGAGTGAACAAAAAAGCATTTAACATATCCG
>DBCW01000009.1:0-906 GCA_002293265.1 Eggerthellales bacterium UBA948 | reverse complement strand
CCCAATTGGGGAAAACCCTCAAGCAAATTCGTTATCGGCAAACCAATTACCGTATCGATGTCACCATCAATACACTCTATCAACTTTGCACCTTCACCTTGTGCTGCGTAGGCTCCGGCTTTATCAAACGACTCTCCTTGCTCTAAATAGCTTTCGATATCAAAGTCAGACAAAGGCTTAAAGCGTACTTTACTGCTGTACATATTGACAACGGTGTTGTAGGCATTTGACGTTATNNAGTTTAACGTACAAACTGCTATTGCTGTATATACCGTGTGAGTAGCGCCAGAAAGCTTTTGCAACATTCGCTTGGCATCAGCAAAGCTTTTAGGCTTACCCAGCACCTCATCACCAAGCACAACTATTGTATCAGCACCAATGACATGCGTGGTTTGAGCAATACCTTCTGCAATCAACTGTTTGGCAACCGTCTCAGCTTTCATTTTCGCCAGCACAATAGCCATCTCTTGAGGGCTTTCATTTGCGTTAAGGAGAAGTTCTTCATTAACATCAGATACTCGTTCTTCAAAGTTAATTCCGGCACGCTCGAGCAAGTCTTTTCGCCGAGGACTGGCACTGGCAAGCACAATATTTGCTTCATAAACAGATGTAGGTTCAATAGTTCTCGCCACGGCATTCCTCTTTTAATCAAGACATTTTCGTGGCACAAGTCACATCTGCAACCACAAACTTGGTCACAAACTATTATATGGCATCGACATGCAACAAAAGCTTAAATACAGAAGAGGCTAAATTAGTGTTTAGAGCAGTTGTGTCATTCCGCATCACATCGATATTCGCTCAAAACTCCCTGTCATTCCCGCGAAGGCGGGAATCCACAAACGCATGAACTCGCAAAAATGGATTCCTGCTTTCGCAGGAATGACAGGGAGAGAGCGGGAATGA
>DBCW01000036.1 GCA_002293265.1 Eggerthellales bacterium UBA948 | reverse complement strand
GACAAAGAGCTAAGAGATGCTGTGGAAGAAAAAGCCACATCTTGGGGAATCTCCGTTTTGTATGTAGAGATCCGCGACATTGTGATTCCCAAGGAGCTGCAACGCGAGATGGCAGCCGAAGCTAAAGCGGAGCGCGAAAAAGACGCACGCATTGTTTTGGCAGAAGTTGAAAGTGATATCGCATCCATGCTTTTGGATGCCACTAAGATTTATCGCGAAGATGAACTGGCCTACAAACTGCGTTCCATGCATCTGCTGAGCGAGGGCATTAAGGAGTCGCAAGGAACGATAGTGATCCCGAGTGCTTACTCCGAGGGTTTTACCGATGAGGCTTTGAAAGCTGTGGGTTCTGCCGGTAAAAAAGGTTGAACTTGAAGATAACTTTACCTAAATACACGCTTTAATCAAGTAAACCACACCCTAAGAGACTGCGGAGCTTGATTAAGGCGTGTATTAACACGGTTTGTGGTCACTGATTAGCTTTTGCGCCTGCCGTACCATGATTTCAACAGCAGTTTTTGCCTCGTTTGCGTTTTCGCGCATTGAGGTTATGCGCACTGCACACTCTCCCTCTTTGGCGTAGGTAGCAATAGTCGGATCTGTTTGTCCGTCGATAAGAGGAAGTAGCAATGTTTCTATCATCGACTCGCCGATGCCGCGAAAGATCAGGGTTTCGCTGTAGATGGTGTACTTTGAGCGCCCTTTGAGAAACGGCAACACGCTTTCGTTCATCATCTGTCGCATCTCGCGTGGGGGGCCGGGCAGAGCGATTATGAGTTTCTCACTTTCCGCAGCTTGCAGGGCAAACCCCGGAGCCGTGCCGGCATTGTTGTAAAAAACTGTGCAGCCTGACGGCATGTATATTTGCTTTAGATTGTTTTCCGAAAACTGAGTGCGCCCATATTCCTCAAAGAGTGCTTCCAAACGCTTCATCGCCTCTTCGTCGGCAACTAACGAAACGCCAAAATACTCCGCAATCACCTCTTTGGTCAGGTCGTCTTGGGTAGGCCCCAACCCTCCGGTCACGAGTACCAGATCTGCCTGTTCAAAAGCAATCTCAAGCGTTCGATGAAGCCTGCCGGGATTGTCACCAATTGTGTGATGCGCCAGTACCCCTATTCCAATATCGTGCAGCATCTGCGATATTTCTGCTGCGTTCGTATTTACCGTGGTGCCAAAAAGCAGCTCCGTACCTACGGCAACTATTACAGATTGTGTTGATTTGTTGGCGCGATCAGACATTGAGCCTCTTTTCCATAAGTTTCTGTGCCAAGAATAACACAAGTATCTTATCCGGAAGAAATCTACATACATTAACCTGCCATCGTCCGCTTTTCAGCTTTCAACGCTGCATATTCACTTGATTTTGGTGGAGTTGTCCTTATACTATTTCTTGCATATTTGAATATTGTATGGGGCTTATACATTGTTAGGGTCTTAAGTTGGAGGTAATAATGGGTAAGGTTTTGGGTGTTTATTCTGAGCATAAATTGAGTGTGGTTTTTAAACTCACTGTGGCTCTATTGGTGACGCTGGCGGCATCTGCATTGATAACTATGACGCTGCCTGCCAATGAAGCCTATGCAGCAAGTCCAAAAAAGCAAACGGTTACAATGACCATAAATATGGGCAAACTGGGTTGTGACTGCCCGGAACTAACTTTTGAGCAAATCGTCAAAAAAGGTGAGAAAAAAATTACAGCAGTGTTTCAGGCTGTGAGCAAATGGATAATCGACGGAAAAGTAGTTAAAAATCCCTATGACACATTTTATGCAGACGGCTGGAAGTTTGCTAAACACAATGTAACAGTTGTAATGAAGGGTAAGTTAGCTGCCGGAAAGTACAAGGTCTTTGTAGATAACGGCACAAAAAGGAAGAACTTAGGCACAGTTACAGTAGCCAAGAAAGCTGTTTCTAAAACGGTTAGATTTGGTCCGGATATTGTGATTAAACAGTCCGTTTCCGTATCCATAAAGATGGGAAAGCTTGGCTGCGATTGCCCCGAGCTTACCTTGACCAAAGTTGTTAAAAAAGGTGAGAAGGCTTCTAAAACTGTTGTTCAGGCTGTAAGCAAGTGGACAATTGATGGCAAGGTAGAAAAAGACCCTTACGACTTGTTCCATAGTACAGGCTGGAATTTTAAAGACCACGACGTTACCGTGCTCATGAAGACCAAGCTGGCACCGGGCACTTATAAGATCCAGGTAGACAATGGCACAAAGATGAAGACCCTTGGAACACTTAAAGTCTCATCAAAGGCTGTTACTAAAGTCGTTAAATTTGCCTAACAAATCATTGGCTCAAATAGCATATACAAGTCTTTAAGTTGATTGGTGCATCATGAACAAAATTAGACTAATTGCAGTTCTGACACTGCTTGCAAGCTTCTTAACAGTTTCTGTTTTAGCCGGATGTAACGGAGAGATCGCTCTCTCCCCCGCGCATCTTGAGCAAAAGACGGCTCAAAGCTCGACAGTTCCAAAAGAAAACCCAAACGAAAAAGTGGCGGTTTTGCCTACCGATGATGCCGGGCAGTCAACAGATGCTGCCACGCAGACCGAGGCGACTGAGAACACAAGTGAAACCGGTCAGAGCCAAGATGCTCAGACTCAGGAAAATCCAACTCAAGACACCCCGGATCAAAACACCGGGCAACAAGACAATAACTCCGACAATACTGGCTCATCAGGCAATAGTGGCTCGCCAGGAAATAGCGACAACACAAACTCCGGTGGCAATAATAACTCAGGCGGTAACAACAATGGTTCCTCCGACAGCAATAAGGAAGACACCAATCAAAACACTGAGAAAAAAGAAAAGAAGTTTGCAGATTTAAAGATCACTTTAATTGGAGACTCTGTTGTACTTGGTGGTGTTGATGAGGTCAAGTCGGCTCTTCCGGGCATAGATATCCGCGCAAAAAATAGCCGCAAACTAAGCGGTCAAGGTCTGGAAACTCTTAAAGAAGAAAAAGCAGATGGTGTGCTTGGCGACATTGTTATTTTAGCATTGGGCACAAACAACGTAACTTTAGATGACATCAACAAGGCAATGAGTGTTATCGGCAGCGAAAAGCAAGTTGTGTTTGTTAATGCATATCGTGGTGGATCAGACTATATTGATGACGTGAACGCAGCTATTAAGGAAGCATCACAAAAGTATTCTAACTTTACAATCGCTGACTGGTATAAGCACGTTACCTCCAACAAAGACATTAAGCTTGCAACAGATCAGTGCCACCTAACGTCGTCCAGCGCAAAAGATTATGCAGAAGTTATCAAGACAGCTGCAAAAAAAGCAGCATCCAAGATGGGCGTTAAGTAGGCTTCTTATCAAGCAGAAATAAGCAGAAATAAGTGGAAACAACAAGGACAAGTAATAAAAATACACAGGTAAGGGAGACTAATGAAACAGAAGGGGCTTGGGGGGACAGGTCTTGGAGATACAAAACCGGTTTTTAGTGGAGTAAGGATTCTAAAAGTTGTATTAGCGCTGACGGTAGCAGTATGTTTGAGCTTCCCGAGTGTTGCAGGAGCAAGTACTGCAAGTGCCGCAAGTGCTGCCGATATCGGTGTGCCTAAAGTGAGTTCTGCCACCGCGGCAGCCGATGCCGCCGCAGCCGACGCAGCAACAGCGGCTTTTGCTACTGACGAGACAACGAGTATAACAATGTCTCAGGCTCCGCAGAAAAAAGTTCCACAAGACAGTGTAACGGTGATCGGTGATTCAGTGCCATTAGGGGCGGTATACTGGGGCGACATGAAAAACCGCATTGCCAATACTTTAGGCATTAGCTGGTGCAACGTTGATTGTCGCGCTTCCAGGCAGCTTCCGGCCGGTGTTGAACTGGCAAAAAAACTCAAAGCGGAAGGCAATCTTGGCNNTTATGCTACCAGCACAAATTGGTATTTTGACTACGAAATGGCAAAAGCCGCTCGTGATGCTGTAGGCAGCCACCGCTATGTGATATTTGTGACCGGCTACAATCGTGGATATACCTATCCGGATAAAAGCAACAGAGCTATGAAAGAGCTTGCGCAAAAAGATGAAAAAGTATTTGTTGCCGACTGGAACACGTTCATCAAATCAAAAGGTGGTGCCGGAATCTCTGATGGACGCTGCCACCTAACTCATCAAGGTGCTGGTTGGTATGTTGATGTCTTGATCAAATCTATTCGCAAAGTTCGCACAGCCAAGGCAGATATCGCAAAACAAACCTACAACAAGAGTCTGGCTCATTTAAGCAGCGTGTCAAAGATAAGACTTGTCGAGAAAACAAGTACGAAAGCACCGATAGCTATCTGGAACAATGCCTCCAAGGCGGGGCGCACATATGAGTGGACAAGCAGCAATAGCGATATTGTCAAAGTTGACTCAACGGGCAAGTTGTTTGCCAAGAAAAAGGGTAAAGCAACGATCACTTTCACTGAACTAAACCCGGTTCAACGCTCGAAAAAAATTGTGGTTGAGGTTGTCTCACAAAAGAAGAAAGCTACTGATATCTCCATAAGCACTGTCCAGCACCGAAACTGGGCTTACCGGATAGTGGTTGATGCCGGACAAGACAAGGTTACAGGAGTGCCTGTGTTTAAATCCAACAACCCTAAGATAGCTGCTGTCAATAATGCCGGCATGGTAATTGGCAAAAAGCCCGGCACCACAAAGATAAAAGTCAGTTATGGCTCTATATCCAAGTTTATAACAGTGAAAATTGTTTAGTTTTTAGACTAGGAGAGATTATTGTGCCTTGCTTTATTGGAGACAGAAAAGCTAGATTAAATAAGTTGAGCCGCTTGGCAAAGATTGTACTTGCACTTCTATTAGTCGCAGCTTTGTGTCTGCCATACATCATTGGCTCAGACATGGCTTATGCTAATACTAAGGCGAACGCTTTTACCTCTGCCAGCACTACGACGGTCTCGCAAAGTATTACCTTGAGTAAGCTTCCCGCCAAGCCCAAAACTGTGGAGCAAGATAGCGTAACTGTGATTGGTGACTCGGTTCCTTTAGGTGCGGCGCTTTGGGGAAACATGAAAAACCGGATCGCCAATAATGACGGAGTTAGCTGGTGTGATGTGGATTGCAAAGCATCGCGCCGTCTTAGAGGTGCTGTGGAATTGGCTCGGAAGCTTGACGCTCAAGACAGACTCGGAACCATTGTTGTTTTTGCTGTAAGCACTAATGGCATATTTCACTACAAACGAGCTAAAGCTGCTCGCGATGCGATGGGAAAGCATAGATCGGTAATATTCGTGACTGGCTACAGAGGCGGGTTTTCCTATACCGATACCGCTAACAATGCAGTAAAACTGCTTGCTGAAAAAGATGACAAAGTGTTTGTTGCCGATTGGAGCGAGTTTGTTAAATCAAAAGGCGGAGCAGGACTCAAGGCAGACCGCTGTCACCTCACAGGAACAAGCGCAGTTTGGTATGTTGACGTGGTGATGGAGGCTATCGAGCAAGCTCGCAAAGCAAAGTTAGCAGCTGCCAAAGAAAGCCACAATGCAAAGACTGCTCACATCGGAAGCATTTCTACTATTTCGCTCGTAAAAGGTACTAAAGCGCGTGCCCCTATTGCAGTTTGGCGTGCCTCATCCGCAATTGGGCGTAGCTATAAATGGTCTAGCAGCGATTCGGATATCGTCTATGTAGATAGTTCTGGCAAGCTAACGACAAAGTCGTTGGGAAATGCCACAATTACTCTGGAAGAGACCGGGCCGGTAAAGCGGCAGAAAAAAATTAAGGTCAAAGTGGTTCCAAATAGAATTAAGGCTAGCTCCGGATTAACCCTGGAAACTGTGCAGCTTAGAGCTTGGGCTTATCAGATAAAAGTAAGTGGGGCAAACGACAAAGTAACCGGAGTTCCCATTTATAAAAGCGTTAACCCCAGGATAGCTACGGTAAATAACGCCGGGATTGTTATCGGCAATAGGTCGGGAACCACGCAGATAAAAGTCAGTTATGGCTCTNNTATATCTAAAATAATCACAGTAAATGTTGAGTAGGTGCAAAACGTGACGGATGATGCCGCTTTTAGCAGTACATTGAAGACAACTATCACCCAAGACCAATACAGCGCTGCACCAAAAAGCCTTAAGTGGCTTAATTCCATGCGCGCCCTCGGCGTGGTGTTGGTTCTTATCTATCACTTCTTCCCGGAGTTTTTGCCCGGCGGTTTTATTGGTGTAGATATTTTCTTTGTAGTATCGGGCTACCTGATCACAACGCTATTGATTAAAGAGTTTGAAACCACGGGTGGCCTTAAGCTTCCGGCATTTTACTGGCGACGTTGGCGCAGGTTGTTTCCCGCGCTCATTGCCATGCTTTGCGTTTCGCTCCCCCTGTTGCTGTTAATCAGCAAAGATTTTCAGGTAGGCATATTTCAACAAAGCGCCGCCGCCCTATCGTGGACAACAAATTTCTACGAAATACTCACCGGTCAGTCCTACGAAGCGCAGTTGCTACCGCACTTGTTTATCCACACATGGACACTTTCTATCGAGATGCAGTATTACTTGGCTTGGGGCTTTTTGATCCTCATAATTGTCCTGCTAAAAAAGCGCTTTCTGGGGCTGCCTCTCAGACTGTGCATTTTGGTATTGAGCGTTTTTATTGCAGCAGGATCAGCACATCTGATGTGGGCTTTTGCCGCCGGCGTTGACGATCCGTCCGTTGCATACATGTCTACTCTATCACATATATTTCCACTGATGATAGGCTCGCTGTTTGGCTGTTTGGGAGGATTTGCGCCAATTATGGCAAAGCCAAACGGTCTAGCGGCAAGGCTGCAAAATGGGATGAGCTTCTTTAAGCCGGTATCGCTGATTTTGATAGTGTTGGGCTTGGCAACGATCATCTTTATATCGTTCACGTTTTCCTTTAACGACCAGCGCACATACCACTACGGCATCCTGGTCATCGCCCTGATCACCGGTGCCATTTTGTATCTGGCACGCTACTGGCAAAACCTTGTGCCAAAAACTCGTCGTGAGTGGATAATATCGGACTACATAGGTATTCGCTCCTACAGCATTTACCTCTTCCACTGGCCACTGCTGATCATTATTGGCGAGATCGTGCTCAGCTTTAATGTGTCGCCAAACAACGCCGAGTGGATAACCGCAGCTATTGGCATACCTTTAACTTTTATCTTGTCCGAACTCTCTTTTCGCTTTGTTGAGCAGCCATTCAGAGCCAAACGCTCGGTTTCCGCAAAAGACCTTCCCGGCGGTCCACTGCCATTTGAAAAGGTCAAAGCCGCACGTGAAAGAAACTACGCCATTGGTATGAGTTGTGTTGGCATTGCACTGGTGACTGTGTTTGTACTCATTGCCAGTCCGCCCAGGATTACAAGCATCGAATCCGATCTGCGCGGTGGAGCACTAAAGATAAGCGTGTCAGACATCGAAAGTGCCTATGAAAATACTTTTGGTGAGGCTGTGGATGAGGCTGTGGAGGAAAATGTGGATGAGACTGTGGATAAGGACACAGTAGCCTCAAACATTGGAGATGCAGATGAGTAAAAGAGCGCAAACAGTGACCGGAATAATTGCGGTCGTCATCTCTCTGCTACTTGCAGCGTACGCACTAGGCGCTTTCAGGATTCCGGTGTTAATAACTGAAACCGATAGCTCCGGCAATGTTTATACCGGCAGCCTTAATTATGGCGAGTTTGTAGGACCGGTAAAGATAACTTTTGTTGATGGCTCGGTGTGGGAAGGTGAGCTCAAAAAAGGCTTGCTTGATGGTCTTGGCACTTTCACATCTGCAGAAGGTTGGATCTACACCGGCAACTTTGATGAGGGCGAGTTGCTGGATGGCGGCA
>DBCW01000071.1:8304-8620 GCA_002293265.1 Eggerthellales bacterium UBA948 | reverse complement strand
AAAGTCGCAAAAGGCGATGTTTTGGCGATCGAGAAACTCGAAGCAAAACCGGGTGAAACCGTAGAGCTGGATGTTGTCTTTATAGCCGACGGATCAACCGTCGAAGTTGACATAGACAAGTTGGAGAAGGCTAAAGTTTTTGCTGAAGTTGTTGAGCACTTCAAGGGTGAGAAGGCCATTATCTTTAAGTTTAAAAAACGTAAGGGTTACAAGCGCTTAAAGGGTCATCGCCAGGACTTAACTCGCATTCTTGTGCAAGACATCAGCATGGACGGTAAAGCTCCCAAGAAAGCAGCCAAGACTGCTGAGAAAGCTT
>DBCW01000071.1:0-8197 GCA_002293265.1 Eggerthellales bacterium UBA948 | reverse complement strand
AAAAAACCGGCCGCCAAAAAGCCGGCAGCGAAAAAAGCTGACGCAGATGATAAAGCAGAAGCAACTGAGAAGAAAACAGCTGCGAAAAAATCGGCAGCGAAAAAAGCTGATAGCGATACCGAAGAGGCTCCTGCAAAGAAGCCGGCTGCTAAAAAACCGGCAGCCAAAAAGACCGAAGACACAGACGAAAAGTCCGAGTAAGTTACTCGAAGAAAGACAGTAGGGAGACACTACAATGGCACATAAAAAAGGACTCGGATCCTCGCGCAATGGTCGCGATTCTCAAGCAAAACGTCTTGGCGTTAAACGCTTTGCCGGTGAGCTTGTATCACCAGGTAATATTATCGTACGCCAGCGCGGAACCCATATTCATCCCGGCGAGAACGTTGGCAGGGGCAAAGACGATACTCTCTTTGCTCTCAAAGAAGGTCATCTTGAGTTTACTCGCGGTGATAAAAGAAAGGTTCATGTACGACCGGTCTAGGTCTAATGGACTTATTTCTGCTCAAAAGAAAAAGGGAACGGGTCCTCTGTCGCGCATAGCCTGACAGAGGACTTGTCTTTTATTAGATACAGATTCGGCTATACAAACTACATGCGAGCAAGTAAAGCATTACCAAAGGACAAAAATGTTCATCGATCAAGTACATATTCATGTCAAGGCCGGCGACGGCGGCGCAGGCTGTATGTCGTTTCGTCGCGAAGCACACGTTCCAAAAGGTGGACCGGACGGAGGAGACGGCGGCAGTGGTGGTGATGTTATTTTAGAAGCGGACTCCAGCATCTCATCATTAATTGACTATCGATTCAAACATCATTTTAAAGCTAGGCGCGGAACACACGGAAAAGGCTCGCGTATGCATGGAGCCAATGGAGAAAACCTCATATTGAAAGTACCAACCGGAACCCAAGTGCGCTTATATGATGAGGAAAACAAACAATCAGGCGTTCTTTTGGCAGATCTGACTCATAATGGCGAGCAAGTGATTGTGGCAAAAGGAGGTCAGGGTGGTCGCGGAAACATTCATTTTGTTACTTCTACCAGACGAGCACCGGCTTTTGCAGAGTTAGGTGAACCGGCAGAAGAATGTTGGGTAGAACTTGAAATGAAGCTGATGGCGGACGCTGCACTTGTCGGCATGCCCTCTGTAGGAAAATCTTCGCTAATCGCAAGAATGAGTGCTGCACGCCCAAAAATAGCCGATTATCCCTTTACTACACTGGTGCCAAATTTGGGCATGGTATATTCCGAAGATCATAACTTTGTGGTTGCTGACGTTCCCGGTCTGATCGAAGGAGCTGCTGAAGGTAAAGGTCTTGGGCACGAGTTTCTCAGACATATTGAACGCACCGCTCTTATACTTCATGTAATAGATGCAACGGGCGGTTGGGAGCAGCGTAGCGCAGTTAAAGACTACTTTAAGATCAACCATGAGTTAGTTAGCTACGCCAAGGAACTCAAAGACAGACCACAGATCATAGTGATCAATAAAGTAGATATTCCCGGCACCGACGAAGCGATTCAAGAACTAAAACAGGCTGTCTACGAGCAGGCGTTAGAGGCGGCAGGAGGAAATGAGTTTTCCGATGATTTTGCAATACCACAGATACATTGCGTTTCTGCAGTGACCGGTGCAGGAGTAGATGCTTTAATTGCCGCTACCGCACAGATGGTATATGAACTGAGAAGTGCTGCAGCAGAAGATGAAAAATTAGGAGTGCAGTACGAACAAATTTGGGAGCACCAGCGTCTTACTCGTGATAAACACTTTGAGGTGCGAAATCTTGGTGGACATGTGTTTACCGTATCCGGAAAAGCGGTTGAACGTATGGTGATACAGACCGAATGGGATAATGAGGAGGCTATTGCGCACCTACAAAGACGCTTAGAGAAGTTAGGTGTCGAAAAAGCCTTGGTTCAGGCAGGGGCGCGAAATGGGGATGAGATACGCATTTTAAGCAGGGCATTTGCATTTGAAAGTGCAATCGAAAGCGACGAAGCGATCAAGAGATACAACGAAGTTGCAGACAAGATAGATGATTGAGGGAGCAAAGTATAGTGAGTGCGCAACTTGAATCTGGCTCGGATTTTGTTAAGAAGAATAAACGTGTTGTCATAAAGATAGGATCGTCTACACTAACTGATGATTCGGGGAAAGTAGATGCCAGCTACATAGACTCTGTTGCTGATCAGGTTTTTGAGCTAAAACAGCAGGGATATGATGTAGTTATTGTTACCTCGGCAGCAATAACAGCCGGTCTGGAAGCTTTATCGCTGCCGTCAAAACGACCCAGCAGCATTCCGATGCTTCAGGCTGCAGCAGCGGTTGGACAGCTGGAGCTGTCAAAGGTTTATTCTCGCTCACTTTCAAAATACGGCATCTTTGTAGGGCAGATTCTTTTAACTCGCTTTGAGATTGAGAATCGAACAACATATTTATATGCGCGAAATACTATAGAACAGCTGCTTGAGCTAGGTGCNNATCCTTTTAACGCGCTTTGAGATTGAGAACCGTACAACTTATCTATATGCGCGAAACACCATCGAACAACTGCTCGAATTAGGCGTATTACCTCTTATCAACGAAAACGATACCGTGGCCGTAGATGAGATCAGGTTTGGTGATAATGATACACTTGCTGCTCAGGTAGCAATTCTTATCAAAGCAGATTTAGTGATACTACTCAGCGATATTGAGGGGCTATATACTGCTGATCCCAGGATAGATGAGGATGCTAAACTCTTAGAAAGCATTGGGTCATTTACAGAAGAGATAGTTTCATCTGCGGGAGCTGCCGGAAGCAATAGAGGCAGCGGTGGAATGGTGACCAGGATAGAGGCTGCAAGGATGTTGATGGCCGCATCGATTCCAATGGTAATCTGCGAAGGACATACTCCGCATGTAATTGTTGATACAACATCAGGAAAACAAATTGGTACCAGATTTGTTAATAGTGACGGCAGGCGACAAGCAGGTGCACGCAAATTGTGGCTGGCATTAAGTGGCTCTGTTAAAGGTACAATTTTTGTTGATGATGGGGCTGCAAAAGCCTTGCAGGAAAACGGAAGTTCGTTGTTGGCGGTTGGTGTAAAGCGAGTTGATGGTATGTTTGATGCCGGTCAAGTTGTTGACATTCGCAGCATGGATAATTTTCTCATCGGAAGAGGTATTAGTAACTACACTTCGGATGAGTTGTCTTTGGCGGCAGGAATGAGAACCGCACAGATTGGTGGTAACAAAATTCTTGGGCATTTGGCCGGTACAGCAGTAATACACCGCGATCAATTGGTTGTGTTTTAGATATACTGTTTCATAACAAGACTAATTGGGTGTTATCCGCTATGAAAGGGGATCAAAAATGAGCGAAGTCCTGCAAAAAGCCAAGCAGGCAAAAGCTGCCGCCAGTGAGCTGGCGAAGATTAGCGCAAGTACGCGTAATAGCGCTTTGATCGCAATGGCTGATGCTCTACTGAAGCAAAAAGAATTCCTACTCAGCGAAAATGCTATCGATGTAGAAGCGGCTCGTGCAAACAATACCGAAGAGCCACTTATTGATCGCTTAATGCTTAACAGCCAGCGAATTGATGAGATCGCTGCTGCTTTAAAGATTCTTGCGGAGCAAAATGATCCACTTGGTCGCGTTCTTGAAGGTAGAACTCTCGTAAATGGCTTGCGTATGCAGCGTATTACAGTACCTTTAGGTGTTGTGGCAATGATTTATGAAGCAAGACCTAATGTAACTGCCGATGCAGCCGGGTTGACACTTAAAACCGGAAACGCATGTATTTTACGTGGCGGCTCTATGGCAAATCACTCAAATATATCGATGACTAAAGTTTTGTATGAGGCCGGAGTGGGGGCAGGATTGCCACAGAACTGGCTTCAATCAATAGAGACGATCGACAGAGCTGCCACTACAGAGCTTATGAACCTTAACGGTCTGGTAGATGTGTTGATACCTCGCGGTTCAGCGGCGCTTATTAAGACTACTGTTGAAAACTCCAAAGTGCCGGTGATCGAAACCGGAGCCGGCAACTGCCATTTGTACATCCATGAAAGCGCAGATCCTGACATTATAATTCCAATTGCGATCAATGCTAAAACCCAACGTCCCGGTGTATGTAATGCCATTGAGTCGATCTTAATTGATGAAGCTGCGGCAAAGCGCTTCGTGCCTTCACTTGTGCAAGCATTGACCGAGGCAAACGTCACAGTGCACGCTGATGATCATTCCTACATATTGGCTGAAGAATCAGGAAATATTGTGGACGGAAAGCTCACAAGAGCGACCCAAGAAGATTGGGGCAGAGAGTACTTGGACATGGAGATATCTATCAAGTGCGTTAGTGGTGTTGATGAGGCAATAGCACATATCAATACCTACAGCACACATCATTCAGAATCAATTCTTAGCAGTGATTATGTGGCGATTAATCGTTTCTTGCGTGAGGTGGATTCCGCAGCAGTATATGCTAATGCCTCAACTCGTTTTACCGATGGAGCAGAGTTTGGTCTGGGTGCTGAAATTGGTATATCTACGCAAAAACTTCACGCAAGAGGGCCGATGGGGTTAGAAGCCCTAACATCTTCAAAGTTCATATTGGAAGGTGACGGGCAAACGCGTTGAGTTTAGTGAGCTTACCAGTTTCTGAGCGCTTTGATGCGCTTATAGACAACGCCGGTTCGTATAAACTTGGCTTACTTGGCGGTACTTTTGACCCGATCCATATCGGTCACTTAAACATAGCTCAAAGAGCTCTGGAACAATACTCTCTAGATGGTGTTTTGTTCATTACCACCGGTGCTCCAACCAGAAAAGTTGAAAATGGGTTCTTAGATGCGGAGCATCGCCATGCTATGGTAAAAGCGGCAGTGTCTTCAAATAGCAAATTTGATGCAAGTCGAATTGAGATTGACCGAGAAGGCGAGACCTTTACAATAGATACATTACGTGCCTTAAAAGCGCGTTTTGGTAACCATGTTGACCTCTATTTTATTGCCGGGTTTGATGCAGCTTCAGACATGAAAACGTGGAACGGTGCAGATGAGATCGCTGAGCTGGTAACTGTTTTATGTGCTAAGCGAAGAACAGATGAAAATGAATTAGCGCAAAGTCTGGAGGCACATTTTTCCGATCAAACTCTGTTTAGTGTAAAACAAGTTGATACTATAAATCTTGACATATCGTCGCAAGCACTAAGAGCGTTATTAAAAGAAGGATGCAGTGCAAAGTATCTGATCCCTGATGACGCTTTAGATTATATTAAGGAACATGGACTTTATCGGTAATGAAAGACAAGCAAGAATTTTACGAAGACATATATAAACGGGCACGTCCGATGTTGGAAAGTAGATTGAGTGAGTATCGTTTACTGCACTCTATAAGTGTGTCTAATACTGCTGCTATGATGGCCAAAAGATACAATATTGATGTAGGGAAGGCAAGATTAGCAGGTCTTTTGCATGACTGGGATAAAAACTACAATGATGAACAGTTGTTTAAGCGTGTTGTAGATTTTGGAATCGAAGTCGGATGGCGCATTGAGGATATGGGTTCAATACTGCATGCGCTAACAGGTGCCGAAGCAGTAAAACGTGAGTTTCCGGAACTTAGCAGCGATATCATTCAAGCAATTGCCAGGCACACAACAGGTGCTGTGAACATGTCAGAATTAGATATAATTATTTACGTTGCCGATATGATAGAACCGCTGCGCTCTCAAGGAAATCTAACGCCCTTGCGTGTAGCTGTTGGCAAGATACCGCTCGATGAGTTGTTTTTGAAATCATTTGAAGTTAGCATGAGACATCTTATTAAACGACACCGTTTCATACATCCTGAGTCGCTTGAGGTGTGGAATGCTTATGTAGCAAAAGAAAGAAGCAAGAACCCTGCAAAGGTGGAACTGGAAACCAGGAGGTTTAGTGGTAGTCAATAGTGATTCAAGACAGTGGGCATTGCTGGCGGCAGCTGCGGCTGATAGCAAAAAGGCAACCGATATAATTGTCCAAAATGTAAAAGAAGACTTGCTGATCACGGATTATTTTGTGATTGCAACAGGCGCAAACAATAGACAAGTAGATGCGATCACAGAAGCTATTGAGGAGAAGCTAAGAAAAGAAGCAGGGGTCAAACCAATAGGGCGCGAAGGCTTAGAAGAGCAAACTTGGGTATTGCTGGACTATGGCGATATCGTTGTGCATGTATTTCAGCCGGAGATACGCGAATACTATCGTCTGGAATCGCTTTGGAGCGATGCACCAATGGTTGATCTCGGCGAGGCGGGTATCGAACAACCCGAATACTCAGAACGGATCGAAAAGTTGGTAGCGATTGCCAAAGAGCGACTAATTTCTACATTAGTAGGTGAAGAAGCCTCAAAGCTGCAGTAGTTTAAAAACGCTACCGCGAAATTCAAGTACACCATCTTGCCTTAGTTTATTTAGTGACTCAGATAAACTTGACCTATCTACTCCAAGGTATTTGGAAAGCTCACCTTGATTCATTCCTATGTCAAAAGTGGCGCTCTTGTATCTCTCGCTTGCTTCGTACAGATACGAGAGTGCTTTTTGTTGAACCGTGTGATGCGATAGGGCAAATGATTTATTTATAAAATGTATGCATTCATTAGAAAGCGCAGTTCCTAAATTACCGCGAATCTGAGATTGCAGATTAGGATGGAGAGTAGTGTTGTTTATCAGGGATTTGAAGTCGATGCTCAGGTACTTCCCGGGTTTGCTTGATCGTACCTGCATGTGGCAGAAGTTGTCGTTGGATACAAGAGCTTCAAGTGCCACAGCGTGCCCCGGGTTAAAATAGCGTATAACTTTTTCGAATCTGCCTTCTTGAAGTTTATATCCGACAAGACGCCCGCTTATAATAATAATAAGTTGCGAAAATGGTTCACCTTGATTGATTAAAATAGAATTTTTCTCGTGATGCTTGATAATCATTGGAATTGCATCAACGCAACTTTCGAGTTCTCTTTGTGTAAGTTGTGAAAATATGTCTGTTTTCTTAAGACAGTTAATGTATTTATTCGTCTTTAAACTCACGCTCAACTACCCCCTCGACGAAAAAACTATCACTGATATACGATTAAAAATAAGTAAAAGAAATAGAATACTATTATAGTGTGAGCTGATTAAAAATCAATACATAACATCAAAAAAAACTACCATACATAGAATATCTATGCACAAGAATTTTAAAATACCATTTATGTTCTTATCAGAACACGTTTCGAATAACAACTACCTTAGATTGTTCAAATGACTTGTTTTTCAACGATTGGTTGCAAGCAAGTCATGTTTTCGCACTGATAAAAAAATTTAGGGAGGAGAAACGCGATGATTGTACAAGAAGACGATAGGACGCAAATATCGGTTCTGGAGCCTGTTGCCAACAAAAGATTATTGACCATTTTGATGGCTGCAGTAATCTCGACATTAATAATGGTGTTGCAGCCGACTATTGCATCAGCCGAGGTGTTTCCGGATGGCGATCCTATTGCCGTTAACGAGTCAATGACCATTGTGAAGGGGGGTTATTATCAACTTGGAGAAGGTGTGAAAGCAACAATGGTTGTACCAAATGTGGGGGAGCCGGGTAGCGGAGACCTCAATGGTGACTTTTCAGTTACGCAAGAAGAAGCGATGATAGCCATGCAGGCTTTAATGGGTCTCATTGATCTGTCTGCAGACGAAATCGCCGCTATCGATATGGATGGCGATGGCGTTTTAACAATGGCAGACGCTGTAAATGTATTGCTAAAAAGCAAGCTCAAATAATCGTAGAAGATGATAAACATTAATTTAGGGAGATATTAAACATGAGAGATACTATTACGCGAAAAAATGCGAGACCCATCACATTGATGGTGGTAATAATGCTCGTACTAAGCATTGTGCCAACGTTTGCCTTGGCTACACCTAAAACTCCGTTGATAAACATTGGTCCGGCCATCGAAGAGGCAGTTGATGGAGGATATCAAGTAGGTGATATCTTGACCGTACCTATTAATATTAAAGATAATTCGGGGTTTGCAGCAGCTGCCTTGGATGTCAAATTTGATCCATCAATTTTAGAGTATGTGAATGATTCATTGAGTGAAAACACAACAGTTCTTGGAAACAATTGGCTATTTATGCAAAACACATCACAGTTAGCTAATGGCAGCCTTCCTGTGAGTCTT
>DBCW01000104.1 GCA_002293265.1 Eggerthellales bacterium UBA948 | reverse complement strand
TTGCTGCTGCTTTTCCATGTTACTGTTTTATCCTTCGCGTCATATGGTTGTACAGAGGCGGGGAGTGTAATCGACCTGCCTTTAACAAGGTTGAGAGTAGGCAGTGTCTTTACGCTTTTGACCTTAACGATCTCAGGTTGTGTTGGGGTTGGTATAGGCGTAGGTGTTGGGTTTGTTGTGGGCGGGTTGGTTGTACCGCCGTTGCCCGGAGGAGTTGTGCTGCCGTTATCAGGAGGTGTCGGGGTTGGCGTAGGGGCTGGCGTAGGTGTTGGGACAGTTGCGGGCGGGTTGGTTGTGCCGCCGNNCCGGGTTGGTTGTGCCGCCATTGCTCGGAGGAGTTGTGCTACCGCCATCGCTTGGAGGTGTCGTGGATCCACCGTCGTCCGGAGGAGTTGTGTCACCGTCCGGTGGTGTTGTGATTCCTCCATCGCCCGGAGGTGTAACTGTTGGGGAAGGAACGCTTATGGTACTAACGTCACCCGCCACCGTTAGCTTCATCTCTGTTGGCTGGCTGCAAAACAGTACGGAACTGCTGCTTTGGGCGGTGAATAACTTCAGCGTATATTCCCCGTCCAAAACGTAATTGCTTTTAATCGGAATAGTCACCGAGCCATCGGCCTGACTCGCCGCCCTAAAATTACTAAAATAATATTTAGTCACANNGTCGCGCCCGAATACTTTATAGAGGGATTCTTCCCCGTAGCGGTTACCGTTTGTTCCGGAATCGTCAGTGAAATCGAGCTGTCTCTCATAGCCAATTGCGAATAATTACTGGCTACAGGTATAAGGAAAAGCAAGTTAGAGGTATTCACCCTGGTTTTCACGCGGACATTGCCTACACCNNCCGACAACAGCCGCAATCTTGGTTCTTAAAGAGGGATCTTCAGTATTCAAAGTGCAGCTGTTTACATACATAAACTGGCTGCTGTTGTGTTGATTATGGGCAGTTCCGTCGGCCGGTGTTTTTGTCCAAAAGGTACCGATATCACTTTGATTCTGCCGTATATTCGCAGGAAGATTCTCCACCTCGCCTTGAGAAAGCAATTCCGGATAAGAGGCTAAGTCCCTCACCCTTTGAGAAACTTTGTTCCATGTTGTATCGATATGCTTCTGTATGTCGCTCCCCGCGTAATCCCGCGGGTCGCTCATACCGCCGCTGTGACTGACATAATAATTTCCATGATTTGTTTCGTTTGGGTCGTTGTTATAGCTGCCTGTTCCCGGATAATAATACTGGTAGGAGCCGCCCTGGATGGTGCTGCCGTCACGCCAATATGATCTTCCGAAAGTGTTTCTGCCGGACGAATCGTAGCCGCCGAACAGGGTCATGCTGCTGCCCGAATTGTTAAGAACAAACCATTCGTTTCCGGCAAACATAACCTTGGAGGTATTAAGGGCAGGACTTTCATAATTCGCTATTGCCTGAACAGGTGATAGTGTCATTACCATACACATAGCCAATAGCAGAATCATCAATTGTTTTAATCTTCTCTTTCTCATAACAAGACCTTCCTTTTACGATTAATAAATGATTCCAAAGCCTCTTCAGTAGTCATGAAGGATGACAGGCATCTAATAAGCACTTTACGGTGCCTTGAACATTAGCTTTATAGATGGTGTTTTCCTAGTGCAGAAATCTTCCCAATTCGCTCATAAAGCGAAAATCATAGGGAAGATTTCTTCCATATGACTAAATCGGCGCTTCCGAAAGCGATTAATCGTAGCGTTTAGTATGGGAGAATTTGGAGACTAAGGCGCTCCTAGAACGTACGCCGGTTTTGGTAATCATGGAGCTAACGTACTTGTAGACAGTGTTTTCCGTAACGACCATTTTGGCGGCAATTTGACTCGTTTGGTAGCCGTCTAAAAGATACCTTAATACCTCTGTTTCTCGGTTGGTAAATCCGGTCTCCTTTGCCAACTCTTCCAGTGCCGGTGAGGGGGTAGGCCGAGGCTCGATGGGCGTTTGTTGCAAGTTGCCGGAAAAATAAAATATGATCAGCATAATGGCTGCAAGAGCGATATAAACCATGAGAAGAATCAAACTGTCAACATCTGCCAATAAACCGGAAGACATACTACCTATCGCAGACATGAAGAAGAATATGAAAGCCGGAAGCGATGCAATTATTTCCGGGCGAGGACTTGTCTTGGCAAGTGTAACTAAACTCGTCATGATATAGATCAAGAAAAATGCTCCAAGGAAATACATCGCGCCGGAAAATTGCAAAAACGCTTCTGTTGAAGAAAGCTGCATTGCGGCCGGAGCGACCAAAAGAGTAACAGCAAGGGTGGTGATGGGAAAATAACGCCCACCCTTATAATTGGCCAAAACTCCTGCAATCAAAAGACCAGGTAAATAAAGCAGCATCTGTGGAGTATAGACCGTTGTTGCTGACTGCTCTATAAGGGTAGAAAAGAGAATAGTATCGTTGATACCGATCATATAAGACATGATAGCAACAGCCGCGCAGGTGGATAAGAGCACGGTGAGAAAGCGGGGCTGTTTGTGGCTGTGACCATCAAATGAGTCGGAATCATATTTCGCGTCAAGTAGTTCAAACAGACCAATACGTCTGATGCCTAAATACATCATGGCGATAACGGCTGTACCAAGCAAAACGATCAGCAGAGTTGTTTGTTCGGGAAAAAGAAGATCTACGGCATAAGTTAGCAAAACTCCAAATAGGGTAGATATAGACAACATTATTACAGCGTACTTCTCGGCCTTTATCATGCGGTATAAGAAAAATGCGCAGGCGCTGGCGTTTATACCTACAATAATATTAAAGATTATCAGTGCTATCCAGAAAACAGTCGGCTCAGCGAGCAAAAAACTAATTGAAGGCAAGCTTGTCGCCATAACATAGGCAGACGTTACCAATGCGTTTCGGATATTTGTACGGAGTTTTCTGATGGCCAAAATCAGCAACGCACCGATAGCCGCGAAAAAGCTAAGCACGGTATATACCATGTACTCAGGCGAATTAAGTGCTATTTGGTTTTGAAGCATGCTGAAAAAACTGTCGCTTTCAAACACGACAAATATGCCTAGTGCAAAGTAAACCCCAATACCCAAGTGCTGTCTCAATTCCCGCACCCTTCCCATCAGTTTAGGCAGAAAAGACAATGATTAAAACCGGCACCCCTAGAAATCAAATTCTATCAGGAAAAATGCATAAAAAGCTATACAACTGGCAAAAGTGCTACACCTTGCTTTATGAAANNACAAAATCATTAATCAACCAATCCTCATATGCGCGCTGAACTTCTTTTTTGTCTATTCCGGTTGCATCAAAACCTGAGGTATCGAAGTTGGCGTTTTGAATGCGGCGGTATACGGCTTGGATGAGTTTTCGCACATGCTCGACATCCGCAGCCGGTACACTTTGCATTTGGGGTGGAGTAAGTTCTTTGGTTGTGGCATCCGGTTCAATGAAGATGTCTGTGCCACCCAGCACTGTCCAGTCATGGTAATCGCCGCTTTCCTCGATAAGTATCTTGTAGAATACCAATTGGCGCCAGTAATCGTCGCCTAGATTTTTGGGCGAGCCGGTTTTATAGTCGCAGACCCAGATGGTCTTGCGTTCGTTGTCAAGACGCAGAAGATCACTTCGTCCAACTAACGGCACACCGTCTACGTCGGCGTTTATCCATTGTTCAGACATTGCGTCTTTGTTTAGGAAAGCATCGGCCTGGGGTATAAAGACCTCGGCGATCAGATTCAGTTGCTCGTGCATGTGGTCTAGTTCTGCTGTGTCAAAATCCAAAGCGTTTATTTCTTCGTGAATTTTTGTCAATAATTTGTCGGCACTAATGTCTTGTGTTTTCACAACACCGTTCAAATACAATTCCAGATAACGGTGTGCTATTGTGCCAAACTCAAAATAGGTGATAGGTGGTTGCGGGAACTTAAAGGCCTCACGCATGATAAACGCCGTGCCATCTCGAGGGTCATCTTCAACATATTTAACAAATGTGTTTAGCGACGAGGCAGACAAACGCTTTTCTGCCAAGGCAGAATCTACAAGTGCGCGCATGGTTGGGTCACTTGGGTAGTAGCGATCCTGCCAAACCACCATGGACTGCGCTTCAATATCGCCCGAGCTTAGCTCGACAGATACCTCTGTTACATGTTCCAAGAGCTCAGCCACAATGCCGGATCTGCCTAGGCTCATTTCAAGTTCATAACGAGCGCGAGTGATTGCCACAAACAGCAAGCGGCGCATGTCGTCTTCATCGCGCTTCTCATTTAGGTAGATATTTGGGCACGAAATACTTGAGCTCTTGCTTCTGCCATGCCAAGTAGCCTCATCGACATCCAACATGTAAACCAGATCATACTCCAGCCCTTTGGAATTATGTGCTGTTTTTAAAGAGATCGCTTCCGGGCGCGCTAGTGGTACACTTACATTTATGTTCTCCTCAAAGCGATCCGCTTCATCCAAGAGTTGTACAACATTGCCGAGCTTCATAATTTCGTTGGTGTTTGTTGCAGTACGTTCGCCACTCACAAAGTCAAGCAAAGCTGATACGCCGTAGTTAAACTCCAAAGAAATAAACGGATCTTCTGTGGAGTTTTCTTTATAGTGATCAATAAAAGGCTTAGCTATGTATAAAATTGCTTTCAAAGCACTTGCCGATGTTGCATGCTTAATACATTGTGTTAGCCACGTTTTGAGCTGAGAGAGACCGGGTGAGTCGCAACCTCGTAGTGCAGCCGTCCACCCATGCGGATTCTTCTTCGCTGAAAGTGCGAATCGCACATACTCGTCAGCTTCAATGCCTAACTCGACAGAGGCCAAGACTTGTGGTAACCAAGGGTCGCCACGTCCGGTGTCACCGGTTGTTAGGTAGGAAACGTAGCGCAAACATGCCAGAAGCCCTTGTAGGGATTCGGTCTTAGCAACGGTTGTGATGATCGCATAATTAAAATCTATGTCAAACATCTTTAAATAGGGGATGAGTGCAGCCAAGCTTTTATGCTGCCAGGCTATGACAGCTATGGCTTCTGCGGGGTTCAAAGCATTTTTGACAAAGCCAGCATCGATACGCTCTCTTATCGACTTAGCAACTTCATAGTATTGAAGCTCCCTTGAAGCATAAGTTTTAATGGCAAAATCGGTAGGAGCTTCTTCTTGTTTAAAAGCAACAATATCTTTCTCGGTTTTGCTTGCTTCCGAGCGCCCTTCAATCTGCACGGCAACATCTTGACCCAGCTTAACTATCGAAGGCGTAGAGCGATAGTTCGTCTTAAGCACTATGCGTTTTGTACCTGCGTAGGTTTCTTCAAACTGTTTTAGGAACGCCACGCTGGCTCCTTGAAAACGCATAATGGCCTGGTCGTCATCACCAACTGCCATGATGTTTGGGCATTCCTTGCCCTGTGTAAGCAAGTCAACTATGCGCATCTGCGACCCGTTTGTGTCTTGAAACTCGTCTATAAGAATATAGCGATACTGGTCTTGTAAGCATATGCGCAAATCCTCGTTTTGCTCAATGGCACTTATCGCATCAAGGATCATATCGTTATAGTCAAATAAGCCATGTGCCTTTATATAGGCTTGATACTGATCAAAAATATTCAATGCACTGAGCATTGCCAGGTAGCGTTTTTTAAAGCTTTTGCTAAACTCGCCGGTCTTGGTATCAAAGAACTGCTTTCTTAAAGCCTGAAATCCTGTCGTGCTATTGTTTTCACCCTCATACCAATCGGTTTCATCAAATACCCGGGCAAGATATAGCGCAAGTGGCTCATAACTACCCGGCAAAGCGACCTTGCGCTTAATAAGATCTTTTGGCAAGCTGCCAAAAATGATTGCGGCTTTGGCTTTCAGCTCATCGCAATGATCAGCCTTCTCGTGCTTCTTTCGCGGAATTGCCTCGGTCATCTTCTCTTCAAGGTTGGTGTGTTGGCTAATGTAGTCAATAGTATCAAGACCTTGTTGTGCAATTGCGCGAAGCTCGTCAGTGCTCAAACCCGAAGTTTTTACTTTACCCATAAATCCAATTACATCGTTTAAGTTGTTTGGCACCCCGTGCAAACTGGGTTTAGAGAAAAGTGGGTCAGCTACAGAGAGTTTTTTGAGCAGATGGCTTATCAGCTTTTTGGTTTGCAGGCCGGTGATGAGTGTGTCAAATGGAGATCGGTCAAAAAACTCGATATGCTGAGAAGCAAGATATGAGGCAAAAGCATGAAATGTATTAATGCGCACTTGATAAGCTTGCTTGCCGATGAATTGAGTCAAGCGTTTTGACATTGCTTCTGATCCGGCATCGGTAAATGTCAAACAGAGGATATTTTCCGGACTGATGTCTCGCTGCGTTAAGATATTGGCAACGCGCAAGCTTAAGAGTTGAGTCTTTCCGGTTCCCGGTCCTGCTACGACCAATACCGGTCCGTCAATAGTTTCAATAGCTTCAAGTTGTTTGGGGTTTGCCTTGCTTAACATCTCAGTTAGGTTGTCCACTTTTTTCCTTTCTGCGCGTTTGCTGCTACCCATCATAATATATTGAACCAATAAACAGGACAGCTAAATGCATGGTTTGGTGTATATGACATGTTTGATACTCGCAAAACTTTTTATTCAGCAAATCTATTTGGAGTACTTCTATATGAGTCTACAAAACACCTAGAGTTTCTCATGCAATCTGATATAATGTATTACATGTAATACATTGCGTCGTAAGTGAACGCTTCCATTTATAAGGATTGCCATGAGTTCGATTTTGACAGTAAGGCTTGATGATGATTTGAAAAAACGGGGCACAGAAACTATGCTTCGTTATAACTATACGCCATCGCAAGCGGTGCAAAGATTATTTGATTATGTGGTTGAACACGACGCTTTGCCGTTTGATGATTATGATAGACCTAGTGAAGAGGAAATAAGAGCGATGGTTGTCGCACTTGATTCTTTTCACACTCTAGACCAGCGTAAAGTGACAGACGACGAGATCAGAGAGGCGCGTCTTAGAGAGCGTTACGGCGATGTGCTATGAAAGAAAAATTAACGCTCGTATTGGATACCAACATCATTCTTGACAACATCAATAAGCGAGAAGGGTTTTACGAATTAGCCAGGAAAGTCTGTATGCTGGGTATAACTAGAGAAGCAAAGACCTTTATTGCTGTAAATATTCTTACTGATCTTTTTTATCTTCTTAAAAGAGATTATGGATCAAAGGTTACTCAAGAAATGATCGAAGCAAATCTATCTTATTTACATCCAATAGGGGTCACGGCGGATGACGCAAAAGCTGCTCTGACAAAAAAATGGGATGATTTTGAAGATTGCCTGCTGGCTGAATGCGCAGCAAAAATTAAGGCTGATTACATAATAACTCGTAACGTAAAGGACTTTACGCAGAGTAAAGTTACGGCAATAACACCAGCAGAGTTGTTCGAGAAGCTTGAGGCGCAAGGATTTAACTACGCGGTGATTGATTATTGATTAAATATGTAAGCAAACTGAGCAGAAGATGGAGTGCAATGATTAAATTGGCGCTTCTTTAAGGTATGCTTCCAGCGCTGCATAATTACGCTTGGCTTCTTCGTAACCGCTTAGGTATAGCGCATAGAGCTTACGTTTGTCATTTTCCATAGTGCCCACAGTGACCGGTTTTTGTGGGCGTATTATGAATATCTCGCCATCACTATGCATGTGAACAAGTTGCTTATAGGTGCGGTTATATCCTATATGCCTGTCGCGCATTGCTGTAATAAACTTGGGATACTTTTTGTAGAGCACCTGCGGTATTGGCATTGTTTTATTTGGACCTTTAATATAAGTTGCATCTTGAGTAAGAACAACTACATGCTTTCTTGCTCCGAGCGTCTTTGAGTATTCTATCGGAACACTATCGGCTATGCCACCGTCAAGAAGTTTCTTGCCACCAACATGTACAACACGGCTCACGATAGGCATAGCTGCTGAAGCTCTTAGGTAGTCCATTTCTTTGTCGATGTCGCCCATCTTATGATAATCAGCACCGCCAGTTTCAATATTGCTGGCAACAGTTACAAGTTTAATAGGGGAGTTAAATTGAGCATTAAAATCATAAGGATCAGTTTCTTTAAGCATTTTTCCAAAAGTAAAATCAACATCAAAGACATCGCCCTTTACCAATAATGCCCGCATACTAAAATAGCGCCAATAGTCGCAGTATTTGGTGTTCAGGCAATTTGTGCGACCCCTCATGCCGGCGGCAAAGTTGGCGCCTGTTAGTGCTCCTGCTGACACGCCAATCACAGTTGTTGGAAAAATTCCCTCGTCCATAAAAAAGTCCAACACGCCATTGGTGAACTGCCCTCTAAATCCGCCACCTTCAAGCACCAAGTTGAAATCTTGCGGCTTGCTTTTTTCCCAGGCCGGAGAGTACTCGGGATGCTCCATAGTTTGGTAACCGGCTAAACATCTCTCCATCACTTCTTCTTTTGTTAAGCTAAGTACCGCATCTTCAATTCCCCTTGCCATATTGTTCTTTGACATCGTAGCTTCCCCTTATGGCTGTCTTGTCGACACTTTCTTAAGTATCCAAATTAACACAAATTGGATTTTGTATATACCTTTTCGGCCACTAAGTTATAATATTCAAATCACTAGTGGATAGCGCGCTTGGCGCGCCTTATAAGTAATGAGGATTATTCATGATAGATAGAAAAAGTGTTGAAGATGCCCTGCAGCTAATCCGTCCTACCCTTCAGGCTGACGGCGGCGATGTAGAACTGGTAAACGTGACCGAAGACGGTGTTGTTGAAGTTGAACTTCAAGGTGCCTGCAAAGGTTGTCCTATGAGCCAACTTACTTTGGCGAACAGTGTAGAGCGCGTGCTCAAGAGCAAGATTCCTGAGATTACCAAAGTTGTTCCTGCCGGCTAAATTGCCCTACATTTACGACAATAACCAGATAGCGCAACGTTAATATGCACTGTTGGCAAATACGAGGATGCGACGAGGAAATGTGGAGTCGTTGTCCTCATGCAACTTCCAGTACGGATGGAGTTTGTCCAACAGAATGTCGCTATACAAATTGTGATCGGTCGCAACACAAAGTTGCGACCGATTTTAACTTACTGCTAGATGCAACCGTAGACCGTAGTGTTGCAATCAAAGAGTGCTGCAGAAGTTGCGAGTTCTTTTTAGTCAACGCTCCTAGGTGCTGATATAACCATAAACTCAAGCATTGCTGCTTTTGCTAAACTAGCAAAAGCGCTGTAGAAACCGTTACTGTCGTCACTTTTTAAAAAGTCATCGCAAGCTCTTTCATTCCATAAACCAAGATGATCCTGCGCAAAGCATGTTGCTGCAGCATCAAGCTCGTCAGCTTTTATAGCCTCGTCTGTTTCGCGTAGTTTTAATGAACGCGACAACATGCTATATAGGAAAGCCCACTCTATCGCTATATGGTCTTCCGGCTCGTTGAAATCAGCAGGTTTGGCAAATTCGTACTCTTTCATAAATGCGGTCACTTCAAAGTATTGCTTCTCATAAAGAGTTTTTTCGGCGCCAAGATAGACGGATTCAAAAGGAGCTATCGGTTCTTCGGCAACGCCTAAAAACAGTTCTGCGTATCCGGCAGATAGGTAGTCGAGCCACTCGGTCTTATTATCTGATTTGTCAAAACCCGATAATGCTTGTTGAAGCTGCTTGGTAGCGGTTAAAACCAAGGCTTGAGTTTTGCGATCAAGGCCATCTATTTGACTTTCGACAAATGCACGTGCCTGTTCAATTAACTCCTCGTCAGCCTCGCGCTCAAATGCCCTGGCGGTCAGGCGCATCATTTCTACCAACTGTTTTGTGACTTGCATAATTTACTCCAATTCATTAATTTGCCAATTCCAATTGTTCTTGCAACTTAGCAGCCATATGTTAGTAGTGAAGTCTTTTAAAGGACACATACCGGTTTGATGCAATCAGCATCTTTCTTCGCCCAAAGGCAGTCTTCTAATCCTTCTAATCCCTTAAAGGTGTGTGATACTATCGGCTCGGGATCAAAACGACCGATTGAGATCATGGCTAGGTAGCGCTCAAAGAGATCGCGTCCACCTGTGCACTGATGCCCCTTTATGGTCTGCGTTTTCATGCCGCTGTTCCAGGAAGCCACAGGGATGACAACATCTTCGTAGAAAGCGTTTACACTGCATACGCTACCGCCACCACGGGTCATTGTTATGGCTTGTGCCATACAAGATGCCGGACCTCCGGCAACGATGCTCACATCAACCGCACCACCATTAAGTTCTAAAATCTGCTCGACGATGTCACCGTCTTTGTAGCTGATAATATCTGTAGCACCGTACATTTTTGCCAGCTCTGCACCTTTAGGATTGGTGCCGACAGCATAAACGCGTCCCGCACCCTTAAGTATTGCAGCTCCGATAGAGCACAGACCAACAGGCCCGATACCAAACACGACAACGCTGTTGCCAATCTCGATCTCAGATTTCTCAACGCCATTCCATGCTGTTGAGAGCATGTCGGTAACCATGACTGCTTGGATATCGTTTACGTTATCGGGTATCTTTGCGCAATTCATATCAACATTTCGCACGCAGAAAAACTCGCCAAAGGTTCCGTCTCTGGTGAGGCACCAATCAAACGCCATGCCACCGCGTCCAAACTGCGGCCAGCCTTTTTGCGTGGTGATATCGTCCCAAGAAGGTGTCAGCGAGGGCACGCAGATTCTGTCGCCAACTTTGAAGTGCTGCACTTCAGAGCCTACAGCTTCGACCACACCCACTCCTTCATGTCCAACAAACCTACCTACAGCAGGCGGCATGATTAACTCTTCAACGATCTCATGATCGGTATTGCAGGTTGCTACGCATGTAGTGCGCACCAATGCCTCCAGCGGACCGGGCTTGGGAATAGGTCTTTCGCCCAGAGCAACCTTTCCTTTCTCGGTGAGAATCAGACCTTTCATTGTTTCAGCCATTTTTACTCCTTAATAATTAGTGTGATCATTACCCAATACTGCTAGCTCTTTGCTTTTGCGAGTTTTGTTGCAGGGAATAACAAAGCGGCAACCAAAACGGTTAAGACGATGTAGGTGATAAATCCGGGAACATATGAACCGCCGAGGTCATAAAATAGTTGCAAAACTGTGTTTCCCAGGGCAACGCCACCAAGCATGAAACCCAAAACGATGGGCATCTTCTTTCCGTATTCCTTCGAGCCAAGACCCTCCATGACAGATACGGCGCAAGGGATGTTAACTGCAGTGTAACCTACGCCGATCAGCGCTGCTGCTACATATAGCAAAGTTGCTCCCTCAAAATCCATAGTCAAGATAACTAGCGCTACTATGACAGCCGTGCAAGCCACCAACATGAAAACCTTGGTGCCAAACTTGTCGCTTAAAGCACCTAGTGGAATCATTGCGACAGCTGTAGCTGCAAATATTGTGGATAAAACACTGCCTTGTTGCACTGCGTCCAGCCCATGGTCGGCAGAAAAGATCGCCATGTTACCCATAATTGAATAGAAGATTATGCCGGTAAGTAAATACGCAATGCAGAGCAGGTAGAACTGATAAGTTTTAAACATCTCTTTAAAGCTAACCCCAGTCTCTTCAGCTGCTTGCCCACTTGCATCATCAGTTGTTGCCAATTGCTCTGACCACATTTTGGTCTCTCCGCGTTTTTCCGGACTATTGGAATAAAGTGCGAACATGACAACTGTACCAACTACCGTGATGATAAGTGTGATCCAAAAAGACTGACGCCATCCTGTTGCGGCGATCCAGCTACCAACGATGGGGGCAAAAACTATGCCGGCTACGCCACCGGCAGTAGTAACGATTGAGATCATAGTAGCCATACGTTTGGCAAACCATGTTGTGACACCCATACTGGTTGATCCAACCGACAAGAATGTGATTCCAACACCAAACAATACTGCACCGATGTAGAGCATAAAAAGTGCTTGTGCCATTGCAAAAAATGCCAAAGCGATGATGATGCACAGTCCGCTTAAAGCCAAGGTAAGCCTGAGACCTAATTTGCCGACAACCGGACCAAAGGCGATCAGCGTGAGAATGGCACTAATAATGCCAAAGATCGTTACTGTCATCATGAACTCAGTACGGCTGATTCCAAGCTCGCCTACGATGGGCTCCATATATAACGTGATGGTATTAAAAACCAGACCGGTAAAGATTATGTACATAACGCAAAGAGCGACGAGCGATAAGATCGCTCCTGTATGTTTTGTTTTAGTCATTTCATATCCTCCTCAAAATTGGAGTTGTATCAAAAGTCTTATGGTGAAAAATCTCTTTAGTATTTCACATAGTGCTAACCGTTTATTATGGACTGCCGCTTACGCGAGAATGACAATCTGGCTATGTCTATATTTTTGATACACCCTCTTAAATATGATTTGGCAAACCTAGCATTGATTGATAAAGCCATCATCAACGTGCAGCTCACAACCGATGCAGTGTTCAGATTCGTCTGAAGCAAAAAATAGCGCTGCATTAGCCACAGCTTCCGGCGGGCAGAATTTTTTAGCTGGGATCATGTTTATGAATGACTCATAGAACTCTGTTCCTTTAAGTGAGGGATCGGTAATCTGTTTGGTCATATCGGTAATAATTACGCCGGGATGAATCTTGTTCATGCGGATTCCTTTGGGTGCCGCAAGATTAGCCAGATCCATGAAATAGGCGCGTGTAGCTCCCTTTGAAGCTGTGTATGATGGGCATGAGCAAGGGCGCAACGGGCTAGCTGAACTAGTTAGAATGATACTGCCTGAACCTTGTTTTTCCATCAATGGAAGCAAGGTAGTCATCTGGTAGACNNTCCATAAACGTTGGTCTTAAAGATGTTGTCAAAAACCTCAAAATCATACGTAGCGGGCTCTATGTCCGTAGGTCCGGCATAACCGGCATTAGCAAAGTAATAATCACAGCGACCATATTTATCAAAAGTGTAGTAAATGAGGTTTTCGCAATCGGTTTTTTCTCTTACGTCGCAGCGCACGTAGCCTGCTTTGCCGGGGTATTGCTNNNNATTACGGTTGCTCCCTCTGCAAGAAATAGCTTGGTAGTAGCAAGTCCGATGCCACTCCCACCACCGGTGATAACACCAATTTTATCTTGTAATCTTCCGCTCATGTTTTTTCCTATCTCATAAATGCAAATCGACAATGCTTAAATTTGCAAAGTGTTGTACTATGGTTTTGCTTAGCAGCAAGTAAGACCTGCTCGGAATAAATCCGGGTGGGTCTTACCTTTTTATTTGGCGAGAATGTTGCTTCTTCCGGGGTAACCTTTAGTCACCCCGGAATATTTAAAGCAACTAACCTTCTTCGTTTTTGCTTAGTCTTAGAGCCTCTTCAACGCTTGCGGCTTTCATTACCAGTTTGTCGTAACCGATGCGCCCTTCGTCGACTTCTCTGACAGCTTCGAAATGAATCGAATTGTGGAGCCATGTCCGGTCCACGATCCTGTAGTAGAGAAAGTGCCTTGTCCACATCGTAAGGGATGATGTTTTTGCGCTCATTGGTGGGTTTAAAGACGATGGCGGGTTTTACCAGCTCTCCATCGGGCATGTCTTCTACTGCTTTTAGAGTTCCGTAGAGTTTTTCCATCTCTTCAAGCGGTCCAAAGTCAAGCGCGCGAGCTGGGCATGACATTACACATACCGGCTTCTCGCCGTTTTCCAGTTTGTCGTAGCACATATCGCACTTGGACATCGGAGTACCGGGGGCATCGTCTTCGTATTGCGGAGCGCCATAGGGGCAAGCCTTCCAGCAATTTCTGTCACCTTGGCAAAGGTCTTCGTCCAATAAAACAGCGCCGTATTTGTCTTCTTTGAAAAGGGCGTGATGTTTGCAGGCATCTACGCAGACCGGGTTTTCGCAGTGATAGCAGTTGGCAAACAACACGTTCATACGCATGGTGGGAAATACACCTTTTTCCCATTGCAGCATACGTAGCCACTTTACCGGACCAGGCTCGATATCGTTCCAGTCTCTGCAGGAGACAACACATGCATGACAGTTGTAGCAGCGGCTTTGATCAAAGAAAAATCCATATTGAGTCATCGCAGGTCTCCTTCCAGTTCCAGTGAAACAAAGGAGTCGGGTGTTCCACCGGCAAGCTTTGTGATCTCGATCATACCGGCACACAGCAGGATGCCGCGACGGTGGTTGTACTCTTCGCTAGGTATTAGGAAGTTACACGAACCGGCACGGTCGATGCCATCCGGCATGATGTCTGTCTTGATGTCGCTGGGCTCGTAGTTACGCCCAAAGATCATGCAGGTTACACCCGGCAGCAAGCGGCTGGTCACGTAAGCAGGAATGATAGACTGACCTACATTGTTGTGCGCCATTACCAAATCGCCGTCTTTGATGCCGCGTGCTTTAGCGTCTGCCACGCTGATCCATACGGACATACGATACTCATCACGGAACCATGGGTTCTCGTCTTCACAGAAGTGCTGACGATAGAAGGCGTGTGGAGTAATCATGTACAGCGGATACGTGTTAGCCAGAGGTGACAACTGACTGACCTCACACTGTGAGTACATGCCAATAGGAGACATGTAACCTTGTCCCAGACATTTTGTCTTGTAGGCCATGCGGTGATAATCATGTTCCTCCACAAAGTGTGAGACGATCTCGATCTTGCCGGAACGGGTATCAAATGGTTTGCCACCTTCTACGTTTTCGTTGNNTACCCAGTAATCCTTCTCGATGGGTCTAATGAAGTAGGGCTCTTTCCTAAACTCTTCCCAGGTAGGAGGATCCAGCGGCTTGATGTCGTCGTTTTCACGCCAAGCGTTAAAGTTGACTTTAGCCATCTCTTCTAACGTTGCATCAAAGTCTTCCCATGGCACACCTTTGAGCTTGGGACAATACTTGTCAACAACGCCAACACGCTCGGCGATCTCTTTAAAGATCCAAAGCTTGCTGCGGCATTCTCCTGGAGGCTCTACAACCTTGCCCATACCGATCATATAGTTACCGGCGGCTCCACTAAAGTGGTTATTGAAGGAATAACCCTGAAGCACGAAGTTATCGCCGCCGCCGCCCTCAAAGAACTGGTGGGGGATGGGAAGCACCAGATCAGCATACCAAGCGGTGTTTGTTGCCCAAGTATAAGCGCAATAAGCTACAAACGGCACCATCTTGATGGCTTCCAAGCGGGCACTTGAATCGTAGTAGTTAGGTATCATATTCCTTGGATTTACAGTTTGCCAGATCATCTTAATGTTGGGTGCGGTCTCATTTGCCGGGCAACCCACTATCTGCTTGTACTCATCAAGACTGATCTCACCGGCTTCATAGCGCGGCCAATTTAAAACGGCGCGGTGCCAGTCTTCGCCCTCGATAACACAATGCTCTTCGATGGCGGAGAAGTCTTGGCCGTAATCTGCCATGCCTGGACGTGAGAAGTGCGGACGAACTCCAAAGTCCATACCGGTGCCGATGGTTCCCTTGCGACCAACGTTTCCGCAGATGGCACAGAGATAGTTGTAAGTTCTTGCGGGGTTCTCGCCGCCGAGAATACGAGTAGCAGCCCATACTTGGCGCATGTAAACAGGACCGTCGGCGCATAGGCGCGCAAGTGCGGCTATGGTTTCGGCCGGAATACCGCAGATCTCCTCTGCCCACTCGGGGGTCTTGGGAATATCATCGTATCCGCCAAGGATATAGTCTTTCCAGCGTGCCAGACCTACAGGCTCCATTAGTTCTTCGGTGAACTTCTTATCCTCAAGACCTTCGGTTAAAATGACGTAGGCCATGGCTTCAAGCATGGCACCATCTGTGGTAGGTCTGATGGGAATCCATTGGTCGGCGAGATGTGCTGTCCAAGTGTAGCGAGGGTCGATATAGATGACAGGTATTCCTTTGTCGCGAGCGAGCATAAAGTAGTAAGCGAACTCAGGGTAGTTGAGAACAACATCAAAGCCCCAAAGTACGATGGCTTTGGTGTCAAACAATGTCATTGCTTCGGTACCGCCGTCAAAAGTTGCAGCGTCCATCGTCAGTGGGCGTCCGTAACTGTAAGTGTCAGCCAGATCGTGTGGTTCGTACGAATCAACACCCCATATGGCTAAGGCTCCGCCGGGCATATATTGACCGATATAGTCCGTCGAGCCACCCATCAGGCCGTCACAATAAACACTCATCGGTCCGTACTTCTCACGTGTCTCCACGTATTTCTCTGCCAGAAGGTCAAGTGCCTCTTCCCAGCTTATGCGCTTGAATTTCTTGCTTCCCTTAGGACCTACACGAAGCATCGGGTATTTGATTCTGTTGGGAGAATAAACGTCTTTTCTCCAACCGCGACCGCGCACACAGGCACGATGCTGGTACATACCCTTATAGAACTCATCCATGTCATAGTAGGAATCTTCGCGGGCAACGTTGGGATGGACGATGTTATCCGTCTCGATGGCGGTGATCTTTCCATCCTTTAAGTGACACTTGAGTAGACACATGTCAAAACAACCGTTTTGACAGCACGTACAATACTCTATCTCCTCATCAACATGCTTTTTCAGCAGTTTTTCGCGCACTGCCTCCAGCTGTCCTTCCCGAGGGGCAAAGGTAGACGTACTATCGTTCATATCCACACTCCTTTCTAAAACTTTGTTTTATCTTGTTTGGTGCATCGATTATCTTGTCGTCTTGCTCCTTTCTTTTAAAGCTTCAAACTAACTATCCATCAATTGGAATCTGTGTAGTTGGGTGCGCAGCTTGTCTAAGAAGGCTGCACATCCAACTACACAGCAGGAGAAATCTTTTTAACCGCCGAGTATGGGCAGGTAGTTACGCACATTCCGCATTTTTGACACAATCTGGAAACGATATGACCGGGTTTTCCATAACTGCCTCGTATGGCATTTCCGGGACAGGTTAAAAGGCAGCAACGTTCTCCCTGGCAACGATCAAAAATGATCTCGTATGAGACAAGGGATCTACAAACAAGGCTTGGACACCGTCCTTCGCTGTGAGCCTTAAACTCATCGGCAAAAAACATCAGGCTGCTGGTTATTGGGTTAAAGGCTGTGCGTCCGAGTCCACAAAAAGCCTGCGTTTTACTTAAGTTTGCCCAGTATTTAAGCTTTTCTATGTCGTCTTCTGAGCCTTGTCCGGCTGTCATACCTTTGAGTATTGCGACACTTTCAGATAACCCATCTCGACACACCTTGCAGCGTTTGCAGGATTGTTTGGCAGAGAAATCGATCAAAAAGAAAGCTGTATCAACTACGCATTGCGTTTGGCTTATAACCACCAATCCTCCCGAGCCGATCATGCCTCCAACATCATCGAGTCCCTCAAAGCTCACTTCGAGGTCTGATAGCTTTATTGGCAAAATGACACCTGAAGGTCCGCCAATCTGTACGGCTTTGGGATCTTTTGCCCCCGCGATCTTACCTGTAACCTCGCCCAAAGACAGCCCTAATGAAACCTCAATCAGACCGCCTCGTTCAACCGAACCAACAACGGAAAATATTTTTGTTCCGGGACTTTTTTCGGTACCTACAGATCTGAACCAAGACGCTCCATGTTCAACGATCATAGCTACATTTGCCAAGGTCTCCACATTATTGATGCAGGTAGGCTTATTCCAAAGCCCCTTTTCAGCCAGATGAGGGGGGCGCTTGCGAGGTGTGCAGAGCTTATTTTCTAAAACATTGACCATCGCGGAACCCTCACCACAAAGGAATGCGCCGGCTCCGCGTACGACCGTTATTTCNNCCAATAAAGCCAGCTTGACGAGCAGACTCTATCGCTTTCTTTACTGTGGTAACCGCTAAGCGATATTCGGCGCGGATGAAGAAATAAGCCTGTTTGGCTCCTATAGCATAACAAGCGATGATGAGTCCTTCTAAAACCTTGTGGGGGTCGCTTTCCAGCAGAGCACGATCCATGTAAGCACCAGGGTCGCCTTCATCAGCATTGACAATAAAAAAGCGTTCGCTTTCGTTGTTGTCTGCGCAAACTTCCCATTTACGTCCTGTTGGAAATCCGGCACCACCTCGGCCTCTGAGCCCGGATTCTTTTATTAGTTCTATAATTGCGCTTGGGTTTATAGTAGCAAGTGATTTTTGGAGAGCCAAATATCCGCCCCTGGCTTGATATTCTTCTAATGATAATGGGTCAACTATTCCTGAATTAGAAAGCACCCTAGTCTCTTGTCCGGTGTTATCACGATGTAGACCCATTTGCTCAAAAAGTTCAATGATCAGGGGGAGTGGATTTTCTTGTATGAGCGTGTCGGCAATACCTTGAGCTGCATGAACATCCACCGAGCCAAAGAGAAAGGTTTGCCCATCAGCAAACGATACTTCTACGAGAGGCTCGGCGTAACACATTCCTCGGCAACCTACAGCCACCGGTCTTATATCGCGGTCTATGAGCTTTTTAGTCAACTCGTCAAATACTTTAAGCGCTCCGGCTGCACGTCCACATGTGCCTAACCCGACACTAAGGCGAATTTGGGCATCTGTTGCATCATGCGTCACTTGCCACCAAGCGCGTGCAGAAGCTGCCGATTCATGCATCATGGGTAAACCCCCTTTCCGCAAGAATGGTAAGCATTGCACTCAGCTCGGGGTCATCTTTGGTCTTAGCGTATTCACGAATCGAAGTAATGATGGCTGAAATGTCGATAAGCCTAACGCAGCCATAAACATGATCCCCAGATTGCACTACAGGTGCTACGCCGCAAGCGCCAACACAGCTTACAGGTCTTAATGAAAGCAGTCCGTCCGCCGTTACCTCGCCACTTTTAATACCAAGCTCTTTTTCAAATCTGTCGATAATTTGCGGCGCTCCTTGAATATGGCAGCAAGTGCCATCACAGACTTCGATAACATAGCGCCCTGTGGGCACAAGTGAGAGATTGTCAAAGAAATCTCCCATGCTGTTTAAGTCTTCATGCGAAGTTCCGATATTTTCAAAAACTCTTTGAAGGGTCTCTTTGGGAAGGTATTTATAAAGGTCTTGAATGTCATTTAAAGTATTGAGAAGCAGCCCCGTCTTGTCGGTGTAGCGCTCCATGATGATGTCGACGACAGCTTTGGCTTCCTCTTGACTTGGATTCGTGTCGATTTGAGCTTTCACCTCAGACATCACGATTATCCATTATCTTCGATCCGGGATTTCCAANNTTATGCAGCTTCATTTTTTCGCTTAGACAAATGTGATTCATGTCCAAATAGCGAAAGCTCAGATAGAGGATGAAGCCAAAATCTCTATCCATAAGACCTGTACCGGCTATTTCTTCGATCTTTGCCAGTCGATATAACAAGGTGTTTCGGTGTATATGCATTTTTTTAACAGTAGTGCCGTTGTCAAAATAGTTGTAAATATAAGTTTTAAGAGTCTCCAGATACTCAGTATTATGGGCATCGTCATATTCTGACAATTGACGCAACAGCGGATGAATCATGCTTTCTGAGCAAACTTCACCGGATGCCATAGCGATAAAAACACTAAGCTCATAGTCCTCAAAGTGGAAGATAGTTTTATCGGGGCGAAGCGTTGCTCCAACCTCTAAAAGCTTATCAACTTGCCACTTGTAATCAGACACTGTTAGCAGTTTAGTAAACACTCGGCTGAAAGCGCAAACGGCTTCAGCTTCCTTAAGTTTATGAACAGCCTCTTTAAACTCTCTTTTATATTTAAAAATTTCATCAATATCGGTAAATAATACGTATAAATAATCATCACGAATGACTCGGGGAGTGTTTTGAAAGTAATGAGCAAGCTCATCGCCCAAGTATTTCTCAAGTGGAGTATGTTGAGGCTTTTTCGTCTTAATTGCAGCCAGCATATAGTTTGGTTTGATACTGTCTCCGGTTATTTCGCATAACCGTTCAATCTCCGCTTCATCAGCAAACTCGCCCAGCAAAAGCCCTTGAAGCATCACACCGCTCATGATATCTGCACTGTATTTTGATCGATTCTGAATCTCCATAACAACCGAAAGACCATCTGCGATAACTTGCATGGCTTCCAGGTGCCAATCTTCGACTTGAGCGTCTCTAAGAAGCGCAGCCACATATCCAACAATTTTCCCTTGATTGACGATTTGTGCTGAATACCGAGGTGATGTTGCGAAAAAGCCCCAGTTTACATAGATCGCTCGTCTGCCTTCTGTGCCATATGCACTCCAGAGATCATCTTTTTGAAAAACTTTGATATATTTTGGGCGAATCTGATGATTTATCTCATTTGCGTCCCATTGCTCGTCATCAAACTTTGCCGTTGGGTATTTAGCCAGAACTACAAATGTTGTATCAGTGACAACAATAGGCATATTTAGCAGGTCGGAAGCTGTTTTGGTGAGCTGCTCAACACTTCGATCCTGTACGGCTTCAAATATCAGTTGGTATATTCTCGCGATTTCCATACTTTCAACCTCTTAAATGTTATGGTGCATTGACAGAAGAGCAAAACTACGAATCGGATGTTTGATGTTGACATGCAAGAAGCGAAGCAAACACAATATGCTTTTGGTATGAAATTTTTTACATAATAACACCCTGAGCTGTATGTTGGTATGGCTGTACAACACAAATCAGCATTCGGTAATTGTGCAAATGCACAGTATTCATTAACCAGCTATTGTTGGTCAATTTAAGGTGCACGTACCAAAGAATGAGTGGCAAAGAACCATGCAAATAGCATAAATCATCAAGCGCGTGGAACATATAAATCCCTCAACCCTCTGCCATTCCCGCGTAGGCGGGAATTCATTTATGCAAGTTTTATGTGCTTATGGATTCCCGCCTCCGCGGGAATGACAGAGGGTTGAGGGAATGTCAGAGTGTTGTGGAAATGACAAAATGCTTTATGAGGTAGCATCACCAATCAGAAATTTAACAACCATTGCAAGGACTGCAACCTAAGTATTACCAATTTTTAATAAAAACTTAATACTCGAGAAATTGCATGATTTGCATTTAATGTGGTATTTGTAAGAATGCTGCTGTGATATAAAATATGGCTGCAATACATTGGATAAGCCTTGTTAGTATACGTATTGGGGGCAATATGGTATTTATTGCATCGTTGGTTGCGGCTATACTTTTTGTGATCATCTTTAGAAAGCCACTGCAAAAAGTTCCTATTGTCTTCTACATAATTGCCGCCGTGCTGGTTGCATACTATGTCTACTCGTATTTTAATGGCTCGCACTTACTTGTTTGGCGCTACTTTTTGGTTGCGTTCCAGCGCTGTACAATTTCGCTGGCGTTTTTAACAATAGTCATGTTCATTGGTGTGCTTCCGGAAAACGGAAAGCTGCGAGCTGCACTAAACCCAATAAGGAGACAACTTTCGATCACCGGTTGTATTCTGGCGTTTGGACACATAATTGTGTATATCAGCGCCTATATAGTACGCTATACATCAGGTTTTACCGCCTTGAGTGAAAACATGATCGCAGCTCTTAGCATTGCAGCGATACTAACGATCTTGCTGACAATCCTGCTCGTCACATCCTTTTCCCCGGTGCACAAAGCAATGCAACAGCAGACCTGGAAGCGTATCCAAAAGTTCTCCTACATATTCTATGCACTGGTATTTGTTCACATCCTGCTGGTAATGGTGCCATCTGCATTATCGGGAGCAACTGCAATCATCTTAAATATTGCTGTATATACGGTAGTATTTATGCTCTACACTGTGTTGCGCATTACCAGATACGTAGTTGCAAAAAGATCCGTACCAGCAGACAAAACGGTGTAATTTCAACTATTAACGGATGTTTAACTTTTCTTAATATCTAATCAATTGAATACATAAAGCTCAGCTTGATATTCTTAAACTATAGGACTTAATGCAATCATAGTATTGAGAGGAGTAAGTCAATGGAGAGTGAGAAACAAGCGCTGAGTAGACGCAGCTTTGTTAAGTGGAGCTCGGCTGTTGCCGGTGCTGCTGCAGTAGCTGGTCTGGTAGGCTGCTCATCGGGCAGTGGCAGTGGAGGAGGTACGCCGACAGGCACTCCTGCCGAGAGAAACATTGGTGTGGACTTAACTGACGGAGAGTGGAAAAGTGCAAACTGCTGGGCAGGGTGCGGCGGCAGCTGCATCAATCAAGTTTTTGTCAAAGATGGTGTCGCGCTCATGCAAAAGACTGACATTATCGGTGACGATGGATTTGATAACCCTCAGCAAAGGAGTTGCTCTAAAGGACGCGTGCTTCGTAGACTGGTATTTTCACCGGATAGGCTAAAATACCCAATGAAACGCAAGGGCTGGCAGCCCGGCGGCGGAGAGAACTCAAATGGAGCCATGCGAGGTAAGGACGAGTGGGAGCGAATTTCTTGGGACGAGGCTTTAACTCTTATTCACACAGAGATGAAGCGCATCATCGACACCTATGGAAACGCAGCGATCCTTCATGCAAAATGTAGCACCAATCGTCTGATCAACGCGGTTGGTGGAGCCTCAACTTTCTGGTCATGTTGGTCATCCGGCGGAATCTTTTATACCTCACAAAAAATGATAGGTGGCGGATGGCCATGGCACGCACTTACATTGTCAGATCGTTTTGAGTATCGAAAGTCAAAGCTTATCGTGCTTTGGGGTCACAATCCTGCGTGGGCAAGCCAAGGTAATCCGGTTTACAATTTGCTTGCTGCAAAAGAAGCGGGCGCTAAAGTAGTGGTAATTGATCCCATCTATCACGATACTGCCAAGATGGCAGCTGATGAGTTTATTCCTTGTCGTCCTGCAACGGACACCACATTCCTACTGGCAATTGCCTACGAGATGATCCAAAACAATTGGCATGATCAAGCGTTTTTGGATAAGTACTGCATAGGCTTTGATGCGGATCACATGCCTGAGGGCGCTGACACCAAGGAAAACTTTAAGGACTATGTACTGGGTACTTATGACGGAATGCCTAAAACCCCTGAGTGGGCAAGCGAGATTTGCGGAGCAACAGTGGAGCAGATCAAATCACTTGCCAAGCAGATTGCGACCACAAAGCCACTGGCTTTTACCTGTTCTCGCGCTCCTTCGCGCACCAGCAATGGCGATCAATTTGCGCAAACGTTTTTAACGGTTGGCTGGATGACAGGTGAGGTTGCGAAGCCCGGTTCTATGATCGGACACGTTGTGACTTCAAATGTTGGCGGAATCACCGGTGGACCTCGCTTAATTGCTGCAGGAACTACTAAGATTGATGCAATTCCAAATCCGGTAACTCCGTATGTGTACTACACCATGAACGTCCATGATACCGGCAACTGGAGCACGGTTAATCATTCAGAGATGTGGGATGCAATCCTGAACAAAGAATATCAGGCTGGTGTAAGAGGCAAGCAACCATTTGATATTCACATGATCAATCATCATGGTTCACAACAGATTATGAATACGTCACCGGGAGAAAACCTTGCCATAGAAGCTCATCGCGCTGTTGACTTTGTATTGGCCAGTGGTTTTTATATGACCATGCAGTGTTGGTATGCAGATATAGTACTGCCATCTGCTACTCCTTGGGAAAACCCGGAAAAATCAATCTTGATGAAAACAAACAAAGAGACAATCATGGCTGTCGAGCCTATCACCGAGCCGTTATTTGAGGCACAAAGAGATGCACTCACAGACGAGCAGCTTGCTGCCAAGTTTGGTCTTGCACCCGATCTCATTAACCCCGTATCATTTGCTCAACAGGAATGGAATAAGCTGCAAGGTGCCACAGCACTTGCATCCGATGGTAAAACTATGGAGCCGTTATTTACTATCGAGACAGATGATATTCCTGAGGGTGTAGAAGGGAAGACTCAACAAGGCAAAGTCACCATTAAGCAGTTCTATAAAGACAAGATCTGGAGAGTGGAGCGCAAAGACGGTGACAACTACGGTTACACAGCACTAAAAGACTTTATCGATGACCCTGTGGCCAATCCACGCGATACAGAGAGCGGAAAGTTTGAAATCTACTGCAAAGCTATTGCAGAATGGGTGGACGCTGTAGGCTTTAATAAAGAACCAAAAAGTCCTATTGGCAAGTATTTGGTGCCGGAAGAAGGTTACGAGACAACTTTTTCGGATTGGGAAAATAAAGTCAAAGGTGAGTATCCTTTGCAGCTTTACTCACTGCACTGCCTGCGCACCACACACTCTTCTTCTGATAACTCGCCCATACTTAGAGAGGCATTTCCTAATGACCTGCAGATCAATCCTATTGACGCAAATGAGCGCGGTCTAAAGAAAGGAGATACCGTTCTTATTACCAGTAGGTGGGGGCAGTCTTTGCGCAATGTAGATATCTCTGAAAGGATTATGCCGGGAGTTGTGAAACTTGACCACAGCACTTGGCCGGAGATTGATGAAGAGACCGGAATTGATTATGCGGGAAGCGCAAACATTCTTATCGGCCCAATAAGATCAGGCAGCGGTATTCAGGCGTGGAACAATTGCAATGTTCAAGTTGAGAAATGGACTGGAGACCCACTTACTCCTGACTGTGATCGACCCGTTAGATTTGTGGAGGTGTAATCATGGCTCAGATGGGATTTTATTTTGACCAGCGAGTATGTTCTGGTTGCAAATGCTGTCAGACAGCCTGTAAAGATGTTAAAGACTTGAGTGTCGGATATTTTTATCGCCGTGCTACAGATTATGAAGGTGGAAAGTTTCCTAACGTGTGGGCTGCAACGATAACCATGTCGTGCAATCACTGTACAACTCCGGCGTGTAGGGAGGTCTGTCCGGTAGAAGCTATCACCAAGAGCGAGGAAGACGGACTGGTCACCATCAACACCGACCTTTGCATTGGCTGTCAAACCTGCGTTACTGCTTGTCCGTATAGCGCACCGTGTTATCATCCTGATACCAATACTGTGGGTAAATGTGATGGCTGTCTAAATATGCTTGCTGTTGATGAGCAGCCGGCTTGTGTAGCTGCTTGTCAGTCAAGATGCCTGTTCTTTGGTGAAATATCAGAGCTTGAAGCAAAATATGGAGCAAATGCTGTGAAAGATTTGACTGAGTTACCCGACTCGTCAATGACCGGACCGAATTTCTTGATAACCCCTAAACCGGAGATGAAGAAATAGCAGTTGTTATTTAAGTTATGCGCTATCGTGTATCCTGTGGGGAAAATGCTTTCTCCACAGGATGCTTTAATTGCAAGGCTTATTAAGGAGTAATGCTTTGCGTCATTAAGAAGCGAGGGTTAGGGAATCTTTCACTGAACTGTTTTTGACGATAGATTGGGGCGTTGTTATGGTGCTAGGAGAAAGCGGTATTTTTGTGACCCATAAAGATATTTACGAGCTAAAGAACCAAAAAGCGATGCTTGATTTGCTAGTTCATGCGTTGCAAGCTAGTCCTGACATACAATGGCTCTGTACTTTGGTGGAGCAAAATGTATTTGATGATGTGCCTTTCGCTTTTGAACAACAAGATACTCGTGATGGACTGGACTGGCTTAAGAAGTGGGTCATAGACTTTACAGCTGAAGATGATGAATCCGAATCCGATTATTTGAAACTGTTTATAGGGCTGGGAAGACCATTGGCACCACCATGGGAGTCTGTCTATACATCTGAGGACGGTTTGCTGTTTCAGGCCGAGACTCTGGATGTACGAGCGTGGTATGAGGCATACGGCGTAGAGTCAAAGATGAAGTATAACGAACCCGATGATCACATAGCTTTGGAGCTGGAGTTCATTTCATTTTTAACCGGACAGGCAATACAATCTCTTGAAGATGGAGATGAGGCTAAAGCGTTAGAGTACATTAAAGGACTATCTGAGTTTTTGATCAAGCATCCACTGCAGTGGGTCTTTAGTTGGTGTAAACTGGTTGAAGATAATGCAAAAGGACAGTTTTATAAAGGGATATCGCTTTTGGTCAGCGGTGCATTGCGTCAGATTGCTGAACAAAGCGACGCTGTAATCACATAGAGAATTGAGTTCGATATGGCGCAGCTGGGGTTTTATGTCGACGTGCAACGATGCTCTGGATGTAGATGTTGCCAAACCGCATGCAAGGATGTAAAAGACTTAGGGGTTGGAACATTTTTCAGGCGTGTTAACGATTATGAAGGTGGAAAATTCCCCAATGTCTGGGCAGCTTCTTTATCGCTGGGATGCAATCACTGTGAAAAGCCACAGTGCTTGTTGGTCTGCCCGGTAGCAGCAATCACAAAAAATGAAGAGACCGGTCTTGTTACTCAAAACCAACTAATGTGTATAGTTTGCGAGCGTTNNGCGTTGCGTTCGTGCGTGCCCGTATGGTGCGCCAAAGTATATTCAGGAAGAGATTGCGGTAAAAAAATGTGATGGTTGTTACAACTTCCTAAATATTGGTGAGAAACCAGCCTGTGTTGCCGCCTGCTCAACTCGCTGCCTGCAATTTGGTGACCTCGAAGAGTTGCGTCAAAAATATGGGGCAGAGAGCTTAACCAGTGACTTGCCGGTATTACCAAGTTCACAGCGAACCACTCCAAGTTTATTGATAAGACCAAAACCGGAAATGCTTAGCTTTGTTCCGACTACTGATGCAAGTTAGAGTTAGTAGGAGATATCGATGAAGCGCATCAGCCTCAGACTTAAGATATCAGTTCTGCTCATCGTGGCGATCGCGGTCATGCTTGGTTTATTCATATTTTGGAGTTCTGTAAATCAATACAGACAAGCTGAATCTGAGATGCTCGAAAAAGCCCAGATACTATCAGATGAAATGGGTGCAGTCTGGAAGTTCTTTGAAGTTAACCAACACCAGTTTGATGTAGATAAAGAAGGTAATGAGGGCTTATATTGTGTTATCGCCGCAAAAGCTGTAAGCAAGTTTTTTACTACGGATACGGACTACATAATCCATTACACAAACTTGAATACTCGCAGACCGGTAGATGCTCCCGATGCATTTGAGGTCGAAGCTCTACAGGTTATGAACGAGAACGCCTCGGTCACGGAATACTACCGATCAGAAATTGTTGATGAAAAAGGCTGGGTATTTAGGTATGCAAGACCTCTTTATATAAATGAAACTTGTCTGGATTGTCATGGCGACCCAAAAGGGGAGTTAGATAAATTTGGTTTTCCCAAAGAGGGTTTGAAGATAGGTGATATTGCCGGGGCAATTAGCGTGGTCATGCCTATTGATATTTATATGAGTGGCATCAGTAAAAACATATACCAAGGAGTTGCGCTGATTGTTGTAATAGCAGTCGTTTTATTTGCAATTATTATGTTTGGCGTTTCACGTTTGGTTACTCGCCCGCTCAAGCAATTTGAGACAGTTGCTGCTCAAATAGAAAGCGGAGATCTGGACGTTAATATCGAAAACATTGGTGATAGAGATGAAATACACGCGCTTGCCTTGCGCTTTAATTCTATGGCCAGTGAGCTAAAAGCGCTTTATGATAACCTTGAAGGGCAGGTGGATACAAGAACAAAACAACTGGAAACCGCCAATGCGGAGCTGCAAATGCAACGTCGCCAACTGGAAGAAGCCAATGAGCTGTTGCTTAGGACCAGCCAGTACAAATCGGACTTCCTGGCAATTATGAGTCATGAATTGCGTACCCCACTAACCTCGATACTTGCCTTTACCGAGCTGTGGGAATATCCAAACATGCTTGGGGATGAAGAGGAGAGAGTGATAAAAGAGATTCAGGCAAATGGTCAGATACTGCTTAATATGGTGGATAACATTTTGGTGATGGCGCGCATGGAAGAAGGCAGGGTAGAGCTGATACTTGAGCAAGTGGATATGGTGGATCTTATCAGCACCACCGAGAAAACCCTGCATGCCTTAGCTGATAGACGTGAAATAAACTTGAGTACATCGGTAAGCGCCGAGGTGCCATTGTTAAATACAGACTGGGAAAAGCTTCGGCGCATAATTGTGAATCTTGCTTCTAACGCGATTAAATTTACCAAAAGAGGTGGTATGGTCAATATTGCTGTTACCTGTAGCGAAGACAAGAGATTGTTGGTGCTCAAAGTTAGCGACAACGGTCAAGGTATGCAAAAAGAAGATATTCCAAAGATATTTGAACGCTTTACGCAAAGCGAACAATCTTCAGTTAAGCGCTATAGTGGCAGTGGACTTGGACTGGCGGTGGTAAAAGAGCTGGTAGAAATGATGGGAGGCACAATAGATGTTGAAAGCGAGTTTAAGGTAGGCTCAACATTTATCGTTACTATTCCTGTTGAAGATGCAGATTGGGCAGAGTCATGACAAAAATTATGTTGGCAGATGACGAAGAAAGCATGCAGCTGTTGGTTGAACGAATCCTCAAGTTGTGTCTCGCACTTTAAGCTGGTGCGATGAGCATTTCCTCTCGTGACATTAACCGCAAATAACATTTCTATCAGTGACACGGACTGTAGCAATTATTGGTAAAGGCTTTGAAAGATAAGTCGGTGTTGAATAGCACTGCCTTTTGTCCAGTTGTGCAGGATAAGTGTGACCATTGTGGCGCCAAATGTAAGAAGCAGTACCTCGGCGGGCTGCAATGCTTGTGTGGCCGATCTACGTAAAACGTTATCTCCACAGAATCTGCGTGCTTTTCGAAGTTCTGGTGCTATACAAACGATTAGTTTCAGGGTCCTGAACTGAATGGTGCTAATGTTGCTACTATATGGCCGCCATGTTTTTATTATGGACTCCAGGAGGTTAACATGTGCGGGATTCGAGTGGCCACGAGTGGTATAATATTCATATAAAACTTTGTGACGAAGCGAGGCTTAGACAGACAGTCAGACGGGCGGGCGGAGAGGCGCGCGCACACAAAGACGGTATGGCTATCTCATAATATTATTGTGCCCTTATTTTTCATGAATGAATCCGTATTTGCGCTGTATAGCTACAATAAATAATAATAATAATA
>DBCW01000157.1 GCA_002293265.1 Eggerthellales bacterium UBA948 | reverse complement strand
TTATGAAGCCGGCCATCCGGGCGGACATCCGGGAGGTCACCCCGGCGGACATCCGGGCGCAATTCCCGGTGGTGCCAGATCCGTAGGCTTTCGCCCCGGCGGCGGTGCTGCATCGCTTGCTTACGAAGAACGTACCGGCATCAAAGCCCCGCGTATCATCGCTTGGGAGATCACCAGAAGTTGCAACTTATCCTGTGCACATTGCCGCGCTGCTTCAGAGTTTGGTCACTACCCCGGTGAGCTAACACTCGACGAGATCAAAAAGGTCATCGACAACATCACCAGTATCACTAATCCGATACTGATACTTACCGGTGGTGAGCCTTTGCTCAGGCCGGATATCTGGGAGATCGCCGATTATGCACACGAAAAAGGCGCAATGCCAACTATTGGCACTAACGCCACACTGATCACCGATGAAATCGCCCAAAAAATGGCTGAGCATAAAATACCGCGTACTTCGGTCTCGTTGGATTTTCCAAACGCTGAGGAACACGACAAGTTCCGTGGCGAAAAAGGCTGTTTTGAGGATTCGGTTCGCGGCATCAAACTGATGCAGAAGTATGGTGTAGGCGTGCAGATCAACATGACAGTCACCGCTATGAACCACACGCGTATCAGAGAAATGCATCAAATGTGCTTGGATCTGGGTGTAGATGCTTTCCACGTGTTCTTGCTCGTACCAACCGGTAGAGGCGAGAATCTGCGCGAGGTAGAACTCAGTCCGCAACAATACGAAGACGCACTGACTCTGGCATACGACCTGCAACAAGAGTCTCCTCTCCACATCAAGCCCACCGATGCGCCGCAGTACTACCGTATCGTGCACCAAAAAGCGCGTGAGAATGGCTCTCAAGTTTCAGCCGAGCAGTACGGACTAGATGCCATGACACGCGGATGTCTTGGCGGCATCACATTTTGCTTCATCAGCCACGTTGGCGATGTGCAGCCTTGCGGCTATTTTGATATGCAACTTGGCAATGTAAAAGAGCAAGATTATTCAGAAATCTGGACAAACTCACCGGTATTTAAAGACCTGCGCGACTACAGCTTGCTAAAAGGCAAGTGTGGTGCCTGCGAGTACAAAGGGGTTTGTGGAGGATGCCGCGCCAGAGCGTTGGCTAATACCGGGGATTATCTGGACGAAGAGCCATATTGTGCATATATACCAAAGAAGTGGGGGAAAAGTGAGTAGTATCACTGAAGAGCAAAGGGAACTCGTCGCACTTACTCAATCTAACTTTCCGTTGGTGTCGGATCCTTACACAGAGCTGGGCAAACAAATGGGTGAGAGTGCAGAAGACACTTATCAACTTATGAAAAGTCTGCGCAACGACGGTTTTGTGCGACGTCTGGGTCCGGCTTTTGATTCATACAAATTGGGTTATGTATCCACTTTATGTGCCGTAGCCGTACCGGGCGACAAAGTGGAAGAAGTCGCCGAGTTCATCAACACTTTTATGAATGTTACGCATAATTATTTGCGTGAGAATAAATACAACATCTGGTTTACGGTGATTGCGCACGGCGACGAAGAGCTGCAAAGGATAGTGCAGCTGATTGAAGAAAACGCTCAATCAAAGGTCTTGCAACTGCCGGCGCTGAGACTGTTTAAGATCAAAGTTGACTTTAACATTAAACGTGAGACTCGCAAGCAGGAAAAGCGCAAAGTCACGATACCTAAAAAGGTGGTGCCAACTGAGCTTAGTGCAGACGACAGAGAGATAGTTCGCGTTGCTATGTTGAGCAAGTTTGATGCGCGCCGTCCATTCAAAGAGATTGCCGAGGAGGTCTCTCAGGGGCTTAGTAAGACCATTTCGGAGCAACATGTCATTGATACCTTGAAGGGTTGGAAGAACAACGGTACAATTCGTCGATTCGGTCTTACACTTAGACATCGCCAAGCAGGATTCAATTTTAACGTTATGGGTGTTTGGGACGTAAAGGATGAGGATGTCGAAAAGGCCGGCAGCATTATGGCTTTGCAAGACGAGGTATCGCACTGTTATGAGCGTCCGCGAGTTGGAGACTGGCAAAGCAATCTCTACACCATGATTCACGGTCAGACTCGTGAAGAGTGTGATGAGATTATTGCAACTATAAAAAGTGCACTTGAGGCCGAGGACATCGAGGTAAAACAGCCCCAAATGCTGTTTACGCTTCGTGAGCTTAAAAAGAAAAGCATGAAGTACTTTAATGAGCGATAACTATACATTAGTATAGGTGGACTGTTATTTATACACACAAGACAAGAGGGTTTAAGGGACAATAAAGACATATGGATCAAATTACAGACCTAAATACCAATCCGGATAAACGTAAAAATTCAGTCTCTCTTTTTGCTAAGGCACAGGGATTAATCCCCGGTGGCGTAAACTCTCCGGTCAGAGCCTTTGGCTCTGTGGCGGCAACACCGGTCTTTTATGACCGCGCCGAGGGTGCTTACATTTTTGACGTAGACGGCAATAAATACATTGACTTTATCGGCTCATGGGGCCCGATGATTCTGGGTCATCGCCCACCTGCGGTTATGCAAGCAGTTGAGCAGCAGCTTGCCAAGGGCACATCCTATGGTGCACCTTGCGAAGCAGAGCTTGTCTTAGCCGAGCTCATTACAAATCTGGTTCCAAACATCGATATGGTGCGCATGGTCTCATCAGGCACCGAGGCCACCATGAGTGCGCTCAGATTGGCACGCGGATTTACTAAGCGCGAAAAAATCATCAAGTTTGAAGGCAACTACCACGGACATAGTGATGCGCTTTTGGTGTCTGCCGGCTCCGGCGTGGCAACGCTTTCGATCCCGGGCACTCCGGGTGTTACCGAGGGTGCCGCTAAAGATACGCTTGTAGCCAGGTACAACGACCTGGATTCGGTCGAGCAGCTTTTAGCACACAACAAAGATCAAGTTGCGGCAATAATCGTAGAGCCGATTGCCGGCAACATGGGGCTTGTGCCTCCGGCAAAAGGCTTCCATGAAGGTTTGCGTGCTTTGTGTGATGAGTTTGGTGCGCTACTGATTTTTGACGAAGTTATCAGCGGTTTCAGAGCGGCTTTAGGCGGAGCTCAGGAACTACTCAACATAAAAGCTGATCTTGTTACATACGGCAAAATTATTGGCGGAGGATTTCCGGTGGGTTGCTTTGCCGGACGTGAAGAGATCATGAAGTGCTTAGCTCCCGCCGGTTCTGTATATCAAGCCGGTACACTTTCCGGCAATCCGATAGCTATGACTGCCGGCATTGCCACGCTTACAGAACTTGCAAAGGATGGCGGCGCTGTATATGGGCGCCTAAATGCTAAAGGTGCATTGCTCGAGCAGGGGCTTAAAGATGCAGTTGCTGCGGCAGGTATTGAAGCCTGTGTTCAGCGCATGGGTTCACTCGCAACCGTATTTTTCACGCAAGGACCGGTCACGGATTGGCAAAGCGCGTCGCGCTCAGATACCGACCAGTTCTCGCGCTATTTTAAACTCATGTTGGAGGCCGGATTTATCATTGCCCCATCCCAATATGAGTGCCTTTTTGTATCAGATGCTCATACAGAAGCAGATATCACCGCGTTTACCGATGCGGTAAAAGCTGCGCTGTCGGAGCTTTGATAGGATATAAGCCGTCCCCATCGTCTAGCGGCCAAGGACGCCGGCTTCTCAGGTCGGAAACGGAGATTCGAATTCTTCTGGGGACACCAAAGAAGGCATTTGCTTTCCGCTTGTGTGTTAACTTGTGCGCAACTTAACAGGCATTGGGTTAGTGAATGGCTTCCCAGCTTAAAGTGAGGGTGTGAGAGTATGGAACTGGCATCTATCCTGCTGGTTTGCGTTTCGGCGGTGCTGTATTTGGCAGCATCTGTCTTGTACGCATATCAGCTTAAGATGCGCTCGGATAAGTATTTATCCGCGCAAGACTGGATTTCCGGGTTGGCGTTGCTCTGTCAGACGTTACTCATAGGTGCAATGGCATCTAATTTATCCGGAACACCGCTGGTAGGAGCCAATATTTTGATGTTGGCATCGTGGTCGGTAATGGTCGTCTACTTTATTTTTGAGAAATACTCAAGAAGACGTTCGTACGGAATATTTATTGTACCGCTGGTCTTGATCGCCATGGTTGTGGCTTGGCAATTGGGGGCTGCGGCTGCTCCTCCCGGAGGCAACGCGGTGTATGAAGACTGGCCCTTGCTGGTCGTTCACATCGTTGCGTATTTCTTGGCAGCGGCAGTATTTTTAGTTGGCGGAGCCAGTGCCATAATGCTGCTTTATCAAGAGAAGCAGATCAAAAACAAAAACGCCGATATTGTGGAAAGCAGGCTTCCCGGTCTATCGTTTTTGAAGAAAGTAATGCGCCGCTCTATCGTGATTGGTCTGCCAATATTTCTTTTAGGGATATTGCTGGGCTTGGTCAGAGCGATGGGTACGCCCGATGTTAGTCCAACTTGGTGGATGTCGCCTCGCATACTGATGTCATTTGTGGTCTTAGGCACAGCATTAGTGGTGCTGATCCAATGCTACATTGCTAAAACATCGGCAAATATCGCAGCGANNCATATCTTGTCCATGCCGCGTGTGTATTGCTTTTAACGCTGCTATCGGCCATTCTCCCAATGCTGGGTTAACCGGGAGGATATATGAACTATCAACAGCCTAAGTACCCGCTCTTTGCAGATGTGAGCGGGGCGAAAGTATTTGTAGTTGGCGCCGGAAACGTTGCCGAGCGCAAGATTGAGACGCTGATACAATATGGTGCCAAGGTTAACGTGATCGCACCTGTAGCAACCGATCGCATTCTTGAACTTGCCGAGCAGGGATTGGTCACATACGAACAGCGCTGCTACTGTCCGGGCGATTTAAGCGACGCGTTTTTAGTGATCTGTGCTACCGACAACCAAGCAGTAAACGAACAGGTCTTCGAGGAGGCCAAAAGTCACGGTCGCCTGGTAAACGTGGTTGATGCTCCGGCGTTATGCAATTTTTATGTGCCATCTATAGTAACTCGCGGACCGCTGCAAATAGCGATCTCGACATCCGGGGCAGCACCTACAGTGGCAAAAAAGCTACGACGCGAGTTAAGCGAACAATATGGTGAGGAGTGGGGAGAGTATGTTGCTCTTTTGGGCGAGCTTCGTACATTAGTGTTGGAGCGCATACCGGGAGGAGAAGAAGAGCATAAGCCAATACTCTCAATGCTGGCAGCTTCGGATCTTTATGATCGCATTGCAGCCGGATTAAAGCTTGATGTAGAAAATGTATACGAAGAGCTAGTTGTACCGTTTGGGGAGGCGGCGGCAGCAAGGTGCGAGAAGGTGGGCACCGAGGAAAGGGCAGGTGTAAGCGAATGAATTTATTGATGGTGGGTTTAAGTCACAAAACAGCTAGTATTGAGGTTCGTGAAAAAGTAACATTTCCCGAGCCGATGCAGCAACAGGCATTAAAGCGCCTGATCTCGTACGAGGGCGTAAAAGAGGCCGTCATCGTTTCTACATGCAATAGAACCGAGATATACATCACCGCGTTTTCTGTAGATATCGGCAGTAACGCAGTCGTTAAGTTCATTACCGACACACACGACATCCCTGCCGAGGAGCTGGAGCCGCATTTATATATCAAATCCGGTGAGGATGTTGTAAATCACCTCTTTGAAGTCACCAGTTCGCTGGATTCAATGGTTTTAGGTGAGGCGCAGATACAAGGTCAGATTCGCGATGCATATAAACAGTCCGAGGCTGCTAAGGCTTCTGCGGATATGTTTAACCAGCTGTTTCGTCAGGCTTTGTTGGTTGGCAAGCGGGTTAGAAGCTCTACGGAGATCGGTGCCAACTCTGTGTCAATTTCTACTGCCGCAGTTACGCTGGTAAAAAGAGTTTTTGACGATCTGGCTGGACGAAGCATCTTGATTGTCGGAGCCGGAGAGATGTCTGAGCTCACCGCTCAATACCTCTACGAGCTGGGCGCAACTTCTGTGATGGTAACCAACCGCACATTCTCACGCGCTAAAGACGTTGCTGACAAGTTCAACGGACGCGCAATTGCGTATGAGCATCTGGCAGAACACTTGTCCGAGGTAGACATCGTGATATCTTCAACCGCAGCGCCCGGTTACGTAATCACACCGGACATGGTCAAAAAGTCGCAAAAGCACCATCGCGGACATTCTTTGCTGTTGATCGACATCGCCTTGCCACGCGACATTGATCCGGCATGCAACAAGATCAGCGACGTTTACGTATACGACATTGATGATCTGGAAAGCATTGTTGAGCTGCATCGCGAAGAGCGTAAGGCTGAGGCTGAAAAAGCCGCAATGATCGTTTTGGAAGAAGTTGAGGGGTTTAAGACTTGGTATCAGGCTTTGTCTGTAAAACCAACGATAGCGCAGATTCGCCAGAAAGCTGATAACATCGCAGCCGGTGAGGTGGTCAGAGCCATGAAGAAAATGCCCAATTATGGTGAGAAAGATCGTGAGGTCTTAGAAGCTATGGCCGGAGCAATCGTCAAAAAGATTTTACACGGACCTACAGCTCGTCTTAATCAGCAAGCGACAAATCCGGATGCTTATCAGATCACCGAATCAGCGCGCTTCTTGTTTGGTTTGGATTCCAACCCCGATGGTCGCTTAACCTGTAACAACGATTGCGATCACTGTCCAAAACACAAAGATGCCTTGCTGCGTGGCAAAGGGCTTTTGGCCTGTCAACAACACCTAAATCGCAAAGCTGTAGGTGCCGTAGCCGCTGCAGGTAACAAGAGCACTAAAGGCGGACACCAATCAGAAGCGCTGAGAGAGGAAAAGCATGCCAGCTAATACAAAAATTCCCCTGTCATTTCCGCTAGCTCTTCTGTCACCACCGCAACGTCCCCTGTCATTCCCGCGAAGGCGGGAATCCATTGAACAACAAAAGCACACCTTGAAAGGAAAAGCATGCCAGCTAATGCTAAATTGAGAATAGGTAGCCGCGGAAGCATGCTTGCTTTATGGCAATCTAACCACATAAAAAGTGCTTTGGAGACGGCTAATCCGGGTTTAGAAGTTGAAGTTGTAATCATTAAGACCCAAGGCGACATCATTCAAGATGTTGCCTTATCCAAGATAGGCGACAAGGGTCTGTTCACCAAAGAGCTTGAAGTAGCGCTGGCAAATGGAGATGTTGACCTTTGTGTGCATTCGATGAAAGACGTGCCAACTGCGCTGCCGGAGGGTCTGATGTTGGGGCCGATTCCCAAGCGCGTCGCAGCTTACGATGCCTTGATTGCTCCTGCGGGTGTGACCAGCCTAGATGAGCTGGCTGTCGGTGCCCGCATTGGCACCGGATCGCTTCGTCGTCGCGCTCAACTTTATGCACTGGACAAAGGTTTTGAGCTGGTGCAACTGCGCGGGAACCTCGACACACGTATTAAAAAGGTGGAAGAGGGATTGCTTGATGCTGTAATTTTAGCCGCTGCCGGCATTAATAGGCTTGGCTGGCAAGATCGTATAGCCGCTATTATCCCTGCGGAAGTGATGACTCCCGCCGTAGGTCAAGGTGCTTTGGCACTGGAGTTACGAGAAGAAGATGAGCTTACAGCAGAGCGTGTATCTACGCTGTCATGTACGACAACTGAGATTTGTGTTTTGGCAGAGCGTCACATTATGCGTGTGCTTGAAGGCGGATGTCAGGTGCCAATTGGTGCTCACGCATATGTTGAAGAGGGAGTGTTTAAGATTTGCGGCATGGTGGCTAAAACCGACGGCAGCAAAGTTGTTCGCGCCAAGGCAGAGGGAACAGCTGCAAAATCGCTTGAGTTAGCGCAGAAAGTTGTAGATGACCTGCTCTCTTTGGGAGCAGTTGAAATATTGGAGCACGCTAGGCAGCAGGCCGGGGAGGATGGATCGGTCACGCCTATTTATGGGTGATGGCGCGTGTAGGTAAGGAGCACTCATTTGTTTTCCACATGACAGATGGGGAAGAAGACAAAACTGGAAGAAGAAAGGTCGCTAAGACATGACCATACTTAGCAAAGTATTTTTAATAGGCGCAGGACCGGGCGATCCGGGGCTTTTTACGCTTAAAGGTAAAGAGTGTATGCAAAGTGCCGACATTATAATATATGACTACCTGGCAAATCGTCGTTTGCTGGAGTTTGCAAACCCGGATGCCGAGCTGATTTTTGTTGGCAAAAAGGGTTTCACCAACCATGTAACCCAAGAAGAGATCAACGCCATAATAGTTGAAAAAGCCAAACAGCCCGGCGTTAAAAAGGTTGCTCGTCTAAAAGGCGGAGACCCCTTTGTTTTTGGTCGCGGTGGCGAAGAAGCTTTGGCGCTGGCTGCAGAAGGCATAGCGTTTGAAGTAGTTCCAGGAGTTACCTCCGGTGTGGCTGCTCCGGCTTACGCCGGTATCCCGGTAACACACCGCAAAGTCGCAAGCTCAATGGCTCTGATCACCGGGCACGAGGATCCCACTAAAGATGAGTCAGCCATAGATTGGGCGCATCTGTCGCACGGCATCGACACACTCTGCTTTTACATGGGCATCAAGTCCTTGCATCTGATAACCGGCAAGCTGATTGAAAACGGTAAGCCGGCAGATACACCTGTGGCTCTCGTGCGCTGGGGAACAACACCTNNGCGCAAGAGGTGCTGGTCTCTAATTTAGGCGAAGTGGCTGAAGATGCCAGGAAGGTAAACTTTCAGGCACCTGCCATCATTGTTGTGGGTAATGTGGTTGCCTTACGTGAGCAGATTGCTTGGTTTGAGCAAGATAAGCCTTTGCTTGGGCAAAACATCGTGGTTACCCGCTCTCGCACTCAAGCCAGCGCACTCAGCAAGGTTCTTGAAGACAAAGGCGCGCAGGTGTTGGAGTTTCCCACGATCGAGATTGTTGATCCGGATAGCTTTACGATATTGGATGAAGCAATCCTGGCGCTTGCGAGTTATGACTGGATCATCTTCACCAGCGTTAATGGTGTTGAAGGTTTCTTTAAGCGCCTGGATTTTGCCGGTAAAGATAGTCGTACCTTGGGCGGCATAAAGGTGGCGGCAATAGGTCCGGCAACTGCTGAGAAAGTGCGCGAGAACGGTATCGTTGCCGACATTGTGCCCGGCGAGTATAAGGCCGAAGGTGTTTTGGAAGCGTTGAGTGAGGCAGGGGTAAGCGCCGGGGCAAAAGTTTTATTGGCACGTGCAACCGAGGCTAGGGAAGTTTTGCCCGAAGGTCTTAAATCCGCCGGCAGTGAAGTAACCGTAGCTCCGGTGTACAAAACTGTAATCGAGAACGAAAATGCAGTAGATGAGTTGCTGGAGCAACTACAAGGCAACGAGATTGATGTCATAACATTTGCATCTTCCTCCACAGTTTCCAACTTTATGACGATAGTGTCCGGCAAGCTTGGCGAAGAAGAGGCCTTGCGTTTGCTTGAGCAGACTACCATTGCCTCCATTGGACCGATAACAACCGATACAGCTCAGAAGTTAGGGCTAAACGTAAAAATAGAAGCAAGCGAGTACACGATTGCAGGTCTGGTGCAAGCGTTGGAAGAACACACCATGTCATCTTGAGCGCAGCTGAAAGATATAAATGCAGGAAAACATGATGAAGACGGATGTCGCCTGGAAATTTGCACGATACCAAAACGACAAAACTGCTTAAAGCAACAAGAGCAAGGGAAGCCAAAACATATGAAGGGAAGTAAGTAATGATCGGAATATCCAAACTATACTGTGGAGCTGTTGAACCGGCAGACGTGCTGCGCTACAACCGCATGTCCAAAGACCTGCCCAGCGAGATGCTGCAATTTGCCCGCGACAAAAAACCGGTTGTGGTATGGAACTGCACCCAGACCTGCAACCTAAAATGCGTGCACTGCTACGCAGGTTCAGAGAACAAAAAATATGAAGGCGAGATGAGCACCGAAGATGCCAAGAAGATGATCGATGATCTGGCTGCTTTTGGCGCGCCGGTACTGTTGTTTTCCGGCGGCGAGCCAACCGTGCGCCCGGATTTGCTGGAGCTAATGCATTACGCCAAGAGCAAAGGTATGCGCGTGGTAATCTCCACCAATGGTACCCTCATCACTGCCCAGCGCGCCAAAGAGTTCGCCGAGATAGGCCTTTCATACGTAGGCGTGTCTTTAGACGGCGGGCGCGAGACGCACGATAAATTTCGCGGTATTGAGGGCAGTTTTGACAAATCCATCGAGGGAATTCGCAACTCCAAGGCTGCCGGTATCAAGGTAGGGTTGCGCATGACCGTTAACAAGCGCAACTACCAAGACATCGACGAGATCTTTGAGATCATGGATCGCGAAGACATCAATCGCGCCTGTTTCTATCATCTGGTCTATACCGGTCGTGGCTCTGAGCTCATGAATGAAGACCTGGATCACGAGCAGACCCGCGATGTCGTACGCCATTTGATGGATCTAACCAAGGCACGTTTCGATGCCGGCAAAAAGCCAGAGATACTCACCGTAGATAATCACGCTGATGCTCCATTTATATATATGGAGCTTTTGAAAGAAGATCCGAAGCGTGCCGCTGAAGTCATGCAGCTGCTGGAGTGGAACCAAGGCAACTCATCCGGTAATGGCATTGCCTGTGTATCGTGGGATGGTGAGGTTTATCCCGATCAGTTCTGGCGCCACTTCTCGCTTGGTAATGTAAAGGATAGACCGTTCTCTGAGATATGGACTGACGTTTCGCGCACAACTCCGCAGTCTGAGTTGATGTTTCGACTTAAAGACAAGCGCCCATTTGTTAAAGGCAGATGCGCTGAGTGTCGCTGGCTAAACATCTGTGGCGGAAACTTCCGCGTACGTAGCGAAGCCGCCACCGGCGACCTGTGGGGTCCGGATCCGGCATGCTATCTGACTGACGAAGAAATCGCCGGCGAAGCAGTAGGAAAGGTTGCTCCGGCAGAAGCTTGTTAATAGTAAGTCAGAAAACAACAAGAGCGGCTCCCTAAAACGAGGAGCCGCTTTTATGTGCTATCCCTAAGAAATCACCTGTGGTGATACCATAAATTCAGGCACACTTTTGTTCTATAAGCCTAAGCCTACAGCAGCGCCTCAGTCCATTCGTCCGGCTTAAACCCAACCAGAACTTTGCCCGAATCCGCGATCACGATAGGACGCTTAACAAGCATGCCGTTAGTGGCCAGTAGCGCAAACTTCTCATCGTCGCTCATGTTGGGCAGTTTCTTGGCAAGACCCATTTCGCGATAAGGAATACCACTGGTATTAAAGAATCGCTTAAGTTCAAAACCACTGGTTTTATGCCAAGCTCTCAACTCTTTTTCTGTAGGATTATCAACCTTAATATCGCGCTCGGTAAACTCCAAATTATGTTCATTCAGCCAAGCTCGAGCTTTAGCGCAGGTACTACAACGAGGGTAACAAACAAAAAGCATAACCTCTCCTCTCAATAAGCCATTTGAAAGAATTATAACTAAACTTAAGTGAATAGAGGGCTTTGGTTATCCTGCTTCCTAGATACGACTGCCTCATTGTTTGTATGCAGTGTATTTGTAGGTGCCACCACCACCTACGTTTCCGGTTTCTGTGCCGTCAAGACGGATTTTGCCGTTTTCTTTTGAGAATACACAAGTGAATGACATGTGGTATTCGCCACTCTCCATTTTGTATGTTGCCGTGCAAGTTTTCGGGTCATAGTTCCAAACAATGTCGGGGCTGCATAGCTTACCGTCCTTGAGCTCAAAGAAAGCAACTTCACCTTTGGTTCCGTCTTGGAAGGTGCCGTAGTATGAGCCGACGATCTCTTCAAGAGTGACAGAGCTGGCTGCTTCACTTGGTTTTGAGGAGGAGTCCTGGGGTTGCTGAGTGTTACCGGATTGAGAGTTTGAGGACGTTGAATCTGTGGACTGAGATTCGCCGGGTTGTGTTTTGTCAGACTGATCTTGGGCTGAATCTGTCTCTTTAGACTGAGTTTCATCGCCGGCTGCAGAAGGGTTTTCAGTATTGGGATCGCTTGCGGCAACCTCACCCATAACTACCAGGTCATCCCAAGTTTTCACATTGTCGTAATACAGACGCTTTTCCAAAGCACATCCGGATGCATTTTCTCTATAAGGCCTACCATTGTCGTCCTTAAACCAACCATTCTCGCCAGTGTTGCCCGCTCCAACACAAAATACAAACAGAAGCGACCCAACAACAATGCAGGACAATATCCTAGGCAACTTTTTCATAGATGCCCACCTTTCTGAAAAGCAATAAGCAACAGATTAGAGCCTCCATCATCATGCTTAATAATTAGCACTTTGTCATCATCCATATGGGTGAATTACAATTGCAACATCCAAATAAACGCTCGATGCAACCAAAAAACTTCAAAAAGCATCACAGATGGTTTGTGGCACGCTAAATTGTGTTTAGCGCAGAGGCGCTGTTGAAGTATCTGGTTGCAGATGCGTACAGCAATGAAAGACGATGCCTTACAACCACAAGCACGATGATTGCACATGCGGAGTGTAAGTCTTACTTTCTGTGCGACACTTACTATACGTCAGTTCTTAAGGGATGCAGTGAAGAGGCGACAAAGGTGTTTGGGTATGGTAGTTTTGTGGCGCTTGGTATGATAGTGGCACCAATAGCACTCGCTTAAGTAGGCAGTGCTGGGG
>DBCW01000102.1 GCA_002293265.1 Eggerthellales bacterium UBA948 | reverse complement strand
TACTTACAAACTAACGGCTAAACTGGCGCCGGCAAAGGCCAGCCCAAAAACTATTAAGTGGATTTCCAGCAATAAGCGAGTAGCAACAGTAGATAAGAACGGAAAAGTAAAAGGCATCAAAAAAGGCAAGGCAACCATAACAGCCACAACCTGGAACGGAAAGAGTGTTAAATGTACGGTAATTGTGCGGTGATAAGGCAAGCGAGATAAGTGTACAAATGGAGGATCAGATGACCACAATGGAAAAAATATACAATCTTCCCCCACCCATTTTGTGGAATGGCGTAGGCGATGTTGTGGAGATGCATAAAGCAAAGATCATAAACTCAAACATCAACCAATCTGAACCGGGGATCATGGTCTTTGAAACCGACATGTACAGCTTCAAAACACGTTACACGGTTCAAGTAATTCCGGGCATCAATGAAACCACGCTGGTAGCCATCGGCACAATTGGCAAAGAAGATGATGACAAAAGAAACATCGCGCTAATGTTTAAAGCACTAGACACCATGCTCGCACCATTCATGACTGCAGGAGAAACAAACAAGGAGGCAATACTATGCTAACTTTCCTCGCTGTCATACTAATCGGAGCGCAAAGAGCAGAGTCGAAGTATCTAACCAAGCGACAGCTTAACAACCAAGGCTGTCGCTCAAAAACTTAAATGGCAGAAAGCCAAACCCGGTTAAGAGCAACAAACACGGAAAGCAACAAGCATAGGGAGGAGCAAAACATGTCAAAGACAAATCGCAAAAAAGGGATACTTAAACGAAGCATCGCCATAATGGTCACACTCATCTTGACCTTAAGCATGATGCCGACAACAGCTTTAGCAGGAGGTCATTTCTATACCGACCTGGAAGCAACCATAACAGCACCAACTCCAACCTCAATTCAAGTTTCATGGCAAGCAAAAGCATCTATTTACCGCATTTACCTTGCTAAAGGAACCAATGCAAAAGATGCAGTAATGTATCGCGAGGTAAAACCACAAACGGATGCTGTTGGCAATGTTACAAATCCCAATATGAATGAAGTTATCAACCAAGGCATTGAAGACAACACCACATATTCTGTCTGGCTTGAAAAAGATGATGTGCTAGGACAGAGCTGCACTCCGGTAAAGAAACTGACCACACCTTCGTGGGATGTAGATGTAAACCAAACACTGGACTGGCTGCACTGGGAATCCAGTGCAACAACAGTTAAGTTTAATAACCTTGGTAGCACCGACGGCTACACCAAAAACATTGAGCTTTACTGTTCAGAGAAAAGTAATGGTTCTAATGCTTGGTACGTAGGTTCGTTTCATGCTAAAACACATACCTATACAGTGGATGGACTAGATCCTGATACCGATTATTACTTTACCGTGAAGAAAGGTTATAACTCCTATTCAAAACCAATGTGGGTTACTACACAAAAACTGAGTGTGGGGGCACCCGAGACTACCAAGGTGGAACAATCAAGAGCTACTGTCTCTTACAAAGGCGTTAAAAGCGTTAAGGCGAAATGGGACACGTTTGTAGACGGACCTAATATCCAAGAGCCGATATACGTTGGTACATTCAACAACAAGACCAGCGGTGCGGCAACAAGCGATACCATAACCGGGCTTTACAAGGGTAGCAAATACACGACATATCAAACAGCGCAGGTAGGAGATGACTTTTATAAGTCGGGAACCGAAAGCTTTACAACGACGAACCCTTCACCTGGACAGCCTGAGATAACCAGCGTTACATTGGAAAGTAAAAAGGGGATATATAGCTGGCATATATACGCACATTACAAATGGAAGAAACCGAACGTTCCTAAAGGGTTGGAAATACATGAAATCTCTGTAATATTTAAGTATAACAAAGACTGGTTACTAGGGTATGAATGCAAAGATTTAAATGCAACCTCATATACAGCATTTATTGACTATGAATATCTTCCCGATGAGTTTCTTCATATGAATCTTAGTGCTTGGGTAAAATATGAATATCACAGCATCAAAGGCGGCGCTGCTTTTGGCGAAACTGTTTACTCAAACGAATGGATAGTACCTAAAGATACTGATAAGGGCTACGACACCGGCAAGACCGATTTAAATGAGACTGAAAAAGTGAAGGTACCCAAAGTCAAAATCAACTCTCCAATGGGCTTTTCCGCCAAAAACAAGAAAGCCGAAAGCATAACGCTGTCATGGAAAACCGGTGACGCAAAACTACCAACAGCCGTACTTATATCTGATTCTGCAAACGGTCCTTTCACCCATGTAACAACGGTAGCAAAAGGTAAGACCTCATATACCGTAAAAGGACTTAGACCGGGTAAACAATATCACTTCAAGGTCTATCACTTTAAAAAGACAGAAGCGTCATCTACTGCCAAAACCCTTAAAGCTGCAACCACTAAAAGTACACCAAAGATGTTGGGTGCCAAAAACATAAAATCAACTACATTTACTGCACGCTGGACATCTCCCCTACCTAAAGCTGAACTAAAGAGCGCTTACACCAATATCTATATTGCAAGTAAGAAAAATGGACCCTATACGTTTGCCGGAAGCGTTAAAGGCAAAACTTCACTGAACCTAAAAAGTCTTACAGGCTTCAAAGTATCTATGGGTGAGACGTACTACATAAAAGCACATGATGCCACAAAGACCAAATACGGATATTGGCGAGATTCAACATTTTCAAATGTCATGTCAGTTAAGACCAAAGCAGAAACAGCGCCCGGCTTAAAGGTAGTAAACACCACTAAAGCAGGCAAAGCAAAAATCACCATAACTCCTGCAAAGGCTCAAAAGTACAACACATTAGTTTATTACTCACTTAGCCCTAACGGACCTTGGGTACTCCTTAAGAATTTTGGCAAGAAAAAAGTTAACACCACAATAGATTTACACAAACAAAAGCTCTACTTCTACGCAGTCCAAGGCAGAGTAGATACAAAACTAGCTCTAACATCAGGACTTGCAGCAGCAGAGCACTTCTCCAAGCCCGGGAAGACGATTATTGCGGATTTGAGGTAGGCACGACGTCAACTGATCAGAGGACACCTATAACCGGTATAACGTAAAATAACACGAGCCCTGTCTCTACAAGAACTTATGGCAGCCCAGAATTGATCAGGCAGAACGGGTAATTCTGCCTGATCGTAATCCTCTGTTAATCCTGTTTAAGCGGACGGAGAAGTAGTCCGGTGATGAGCAGCACTACCGACAATACGGTCACCAATACCATAATCCACGGCATAGCAGCAGGCACAGCAGCTACTGTTGCCATACTTCTATCCATACCGGCAGCAATCATGGGTGCAGCAAAGACCGACTGAACTATGCCAAATATCGGCATCGAAAGACCGCCGCCCAGGTTTTGTCCAACCTGAACGATAGAGTTGGCTTGCACACGGATCTCCGGCTTGATCTGGATCTGGGCAGCTGCAGCGGATAACACCGTATTACGCGATGTGTAGATACCGCCAACCAACATAAGAGCGAGGATTGCCAGATAAGGTACTTTTGGCACACCGTTCTCATCACTTCCAAGTACGCCAAAGAACAGAGCTGTAAAAATAACAAACACAGCTATCTGAACTATCGTGGCAAGAGTGGTAACTCCGCGTGCGTTTCCGGATTTCGCGATCATCTTGCCAAAGATCGGGCCTAAAAACAAACCGGCTATTGCAATACACGCTGTTGGCAGCAACATCGAAAGACCCTTGGTCTCCGGATCTATCATTTTGATAATCGGATCTGCCTTAAGAGCCGGAATGAACTGCGGCATAAAATAAGTTAGCGACATTGACGTGATCATGCAAAGTGCAATAGAAACTGCCAAGATAACGCAATTCCAGTCTTTGAGAACTTTCTTAGGCACAATGGCCTTTTCATCTTTTTTATTGATATCGTAAATCAAGATAATCAGACCTAAAACTGCTACACCGGCAAGAATGTTACTTACAAGCGAGCCAAACGGGAACAAAGATGTCATCGAAAACATCATGATAAGAGCACCCAAGAAGAGCATCAGCCCTATAGTTCCCAAAACATCAAAGGAGTGGCTAGGAGATGCCATAGATACAACATCTTCTTTTTTAACATTCACACCAAGAAAGACCATGACCAGCGCCACTGCCATGAGCACAGCTAAAATGAGATTCATACCTCTCCAGCCAAGCGGGCTTTGCATGATAACTCCGCCGGCAATAGGTCCTACCAACATACCGATAGAAGTCATCGTACCTACCAGACCCAAGTACAACCCGGCCTTAGATTGGTCAAACATATCGCGTATTAACGAGAAGCCCAATACAAAAATACCGGCACTTACAAAGCCCCAAAAAGCACTGACCGCTGCGATAACGATCATCGAAGGAGCAATAGCTCGTCCAAGCAACACCAAAAAACCAAGCAGCAAAGAAACACAGATTAGTGGTCTTTTAATAGCCGGATTCTTTGCGCCAAAATATCCATAAAGAGGCATGGCGATAAGACCGAGGATTCCACCGATAGAAATTGCCAAGATATAGAGATAACCATCAGCAAATTCGACTTGCGCAGTTCTCAGCCAACTTGAAAACGTAACTGATGTCATGAGTTGGATACAAAGTCCAAAGTACAGGCCTACTAATGTGAGCATTTTTTTGCCATGTGGTGCAGCTTGAAACGCATTTACTTGTTCAGTCATTTAGTCCTCCATCAACAGTTTTGGATAATCTTATCGGTACTTTTCTATCCATACATCTCCTCCTTCTACAACGTTTCAATTGTTTGATCCGATTGCTTTCCTCTTGGGAACTGAGGCTCCAAATAAAGATAAAATGCACAGGTAAATGGGGCAAGACCGCAATAAATGCAAACCGCTCCCAGATACGATACACAAGCACTTAAAGAGCTATAAATGCCTTACAAGGAGATGTATTTGATTACCTTGAGTAAATGAATCTGTTGATTTGTTTAATATATCTCTATAGCTAACTAAATTTTTTGTGTAGAGGTGTAAAGGTGTGACACAAGCTGAAGCCATGCTTCTAAAGAAACTAAGCTTTTGCAAGAGAATAAGCCGAGCTTATAAAAGCAATCTCTTGCTTTGGATAAACACCGTTTGCCGGGTGTGTAGTGTTGGTATACATATATAATACTTTGTATCCTCGCCATATATGTCAAAAAAAGTTATTATGCTATATAAAGCTAGTAACTAAAGATTTTGCTTGTTGTTTCTGAGAATCAAGTTATCTTCATCCGTTCATACCCCTTCGATGTCGAAAAGAGATCAGTGCATGTCCGCCAATGAAGCAATCATCAATGGATTTAAAGAACTTCTGATAGATAAGTACTACGACAAGATAACGGTTGCCGACATCTGCGAAAAAGCCAATGTGTCTAGGAAAACTTTTTATGCCCACTTTCAAGATAAGAACGCGATATTGGAAAACATCATTTTTGAAGACACAGTGCACCCTGCAAACGAACTTAGGCGTATGCTCAGAAGTGAAAACCTAAAATCTGCTTCACGCCTAATCACTGAGATGATATATAAAAACATCTACGATAATCGCGAGTTTTACTTAAAGCTTTTTGCTCACGGCGGCGAAACACTTTTCGTTACATTGGCCGCAAAGTTGATAAACGACCAAAATACACACATTCTCTCACAAACAAAACTAAGCGACATTGAGCGAGAGTACATGGCATACTTCTACTCCATGTCCAACGTAATGTTGATCAGGAAATGGATAAGGAACAAATTTGATCTTACAACAAGCCAGCTGTCTCGCTACTTTGATACCTGGGCATTATCCCAATGGCAGTCAGCCACAAACAGTGTCGGTAAGAAGAAATAGCTGTTTAGCTTATCAGGCTTTGACACAAACCGGTATGATCCTCACCATAACTCTTTGCTATCAGCATCAAATGGTGCAACGCAGTTTGTAAAAACGTTCACCCACTCGTTCATATTGTTTTTTTTGTAGAGTAGACGCAGCGTAATGCCGCCGCCATGCTTACCCGTACCAAGATATATCGCTCTTCGAGAGCCATGAGCGCCAACACGACCCCATAAGTTAGTCTCCACTTCTTCAAAGCGGTTGCCGTCTGCATCAATTAGTTGGTGATGAGCGGCATCAATGCCACAGATCCACACTTCGTTTGCTAACGAGTCAGTGTAAGTATTCTTTGGATTAGCACACATAGCCATGTTTGAAACCTGATTACCTTTCAAGATACTTAGCCTACATTTTGTCATTCACGTGGAGGCAAGAAATTACTTGTTTAACGACCAACAATTCAGTGCTTATGGATTCCCGCCTTCGCGGGAATGACAGGGTGGTGCGGGGGTGACAGGGGTTGCAGTGGTGACGGCTTTGCTGGGAGAATAGTAATGAGTTTTCTGCCAGAGTTCTTTGGCAGATTCGCGCATTTCCTCCGTAATATCGTGTCCGCAACTTGGGCATGCATAATACGTGAGAAGTGCTCGAGTGCCGCAAGCAGGACACTTGAGGTATTTGGGCTTGCAGTTATCACACTCAGGCTGACAGTTGCCCGCATAACACATGACCTATCGTCCCTTCAAATAAATTTTTCAAGCAAAATGGTCTCTTGACCAACATTTTACATCACTGAGCTACAGAGTATATATTTGACCAATAACACCAGCCAAGAGAATAGATTTCTTGGCTGGTGTTCTTAAACCCTCTTGCTAACTATTCAACTTAAGCACCGGGTGCTTTTGGTGGTGCAGGTGGCGCGCCGGGTTTTGGCGGTGTCGGAGCACCTTGCGCTGCCGGAGAGCCTGGCATTCCTGGCGCACTCGGCGCACCAGGAGCCTTAATGGCTGAGTCAAGCGAAGCTTGATCGGCATCAAAGTCTACCTTGTTCATCTCAAGTGCCGTACCACACTCTTCGCACACAGTTGCGATAGGCTTATTAGCTTTACCACACACCGGGCAGTTATTCATAGATATTTGTGCTGGTCTAAAACACATGGGGGCTTCCTTTCATTTACTCGTACGTCATTACGAGCAACAACGCTTATACCAAGGCAATGTCTGCGAGACCTTGGTCTTTTTCCTTTGTCGAAACAGTGCATTCTACCTTTTTGCCATCTTTTTCAATGGTTAGAGCATAGTCACCTGCAGGTATTTCTTTGAGCCAAAAGTCTCCCCAGATATCGGTCTCAGCTGAGAATGTGCCAGCGTCAGAAACGGCTTTGACCTGCGCACCAACAACAACTTCGCTTGCCGCAGGATCATATACCGTAGCAGCAATAAACGTTTGCGGCATGTTCTTGTACCAAACGATGGGTCCACCCGTGGCTCCATCAAGATCCAGCTCATCCACTTCACCAAACTGAATGGCATTTACATGGCAGTTATCCACACAGCGCGGCACTCTAATTGGAGAGTCCGGATCATCAAGTAGATGCGCACATCCGGTGCAAGCTTGCGGAATATCCAGAGCTTCATTCCAATATACGCCATCAAACTTCTCAGCAATATCTTTCCTGCCTTTTGCCTTCGCAGGGTCGATCACAATCAGACCGTCCTCGCGTGACATTAAAACTTCGGGCGCAAAATCGCGAATCTCAGCATTTTGTCCACCCATGCATGGCACATAGGACACGCGTACATGACCGTTTGCTCCACGCTCTTTTTCTTTCAGATTAAGCCAAAACTGGCCGATCTCGGGCTGTGCTTCAGCATATGGCAACCACGACTGATCACAATGTTCGTCCTTGCAACCTATTTGACATGCATAGCAGCCGGTGCAGGCCTTTACGTCAATAAGAAAAGCTTTCATTAGTCATCTCCCTACTCTACGACCCAAGATTCATAATTGATTCCGATAGCCGGATCATAGTCTCGGGCAAATGCGTCCGGATTCTCGGCCTTCCATGCATCCATCTCGCTATCTTGTAGCTTAGCAGCCTCAACCAAATAACCGGAAACGGCAAATCCTCTACAATTTTTGGAGACCTGATTCTCAGGGCTGATCAAGTTTGCGGCTCCTCCGCGATCAACACGCGGAGCTATTGGATCAACACGCGAACCCTTGTTTACAATGACGGCACCCTTGATAGTGCGCTCGGAAATACGAGCAGCTGTAAGTATTGTACCGCGGTCGTTGTAGAGCTTCACAATATCACCGGCTTTAATACCACGTGCAGCTGCGTCATCCGGATGAATCCAACAAGGCTCGTATAAGTAGCCATCCTTGCCCTTAACTTTGCAGGTCTCTATCTCGCGGAACCACTTAATGTCGTCACCCTGAACATGAACACGCCATCTTCCCGGATTAGCTACTATAAGTAGCGGATAATCTTTGCAGCGCTCACCCCATAGCGATTCATCATGCCACCAGCCCTCAGACTTAGCACCACCGGGAATCCACTTGGCCATCGGCGTACGCTCAAAATCATCGGGGAAGTTGGTGGCTAGTGCCTCGGACCAAAACTCCAGCTTACCGGAAGGCGTATCCAGCGGATTTCCTTCGGGATCGTCAGCAAACATGCGCATTCCCGGAGGAATAACATCGGCGTTAGGATCTTGGCTCGGGAAATAAAAACCGCGCTGCATCCAATCCTCATAAGAAATCTCTTCGCCTAAGCGCGAGTTTTTAAAGCAGTATTCCAGCCACTCATCTTGTGTCATACCCATATCGATCTGATCGCGAACACCAAAACGATCGGCCAACTCGCAAGCTATTTCATAGTCTGACTTAGACTCGCCTACGCGCTCACAACCGGGAGGTGTACGAGTCTCGTGGCGCAGAGATACAATCATAGATCCGCCCATCGAGTCGTTGTCTTCGACACATGTAGTGACGGGCAAAATGAGATCGGCAAACAGAGAGTCGTTTTCAATCCACTGGTGATTGGTTACAAAGAACTCCACTTCATTGGTACGAATGGCCTCTTGATACCTAAAACCGCCATCCCAGCAGTTTTGGTTACAGGGTTTTTCTGACCACAGCATATGTATCTTATTAAACTCGGGCATATGAGCCAGTTTGTAATCCAAGGCAGCCTGCAGATCCTCAAGCGACTTGCCTTGAGCGCGTGCCAGCTCAGGAGATACGCTTCCAAGTGCAGCTGCATAAGATTCAGCAGTTGTGGGATAGCTGTTCTTTTGGAACTGCTCGGAAGTCTCTACATAAACAATGGCTGGTGAACCATACCACTCGGTAGAGCCTGTGAGTAAGGCTTCCGCTACCATGGTGCGAGGTATTTTTTGCTCGGAAGGATAGAACATACGGCACTGATTAGCCATTTGGAATGGAGAAGAAGTCGAACGCGCAAGGGTTTCTTTACCGATAAGCGAAGCGTTCATAAACGCCTGTTGAATTCCCGGCTTGCCAAGACCTTGCATGCCAAGCAGATAAGCATGAGTGCGACCGGGCTCATGACTGTAAGGGCCTTTAATGGCACCGGAGCTGAAGTGCACCGATGCAGTAGCAAATTGAGCTCGATTACGTGCATATGCACGAATAGTCCACGGGGCTACACCGCAACGCTCTGAAGCCCACTCGGGTGTTTTAGCAACGCCCTCTTCATCCTCGCCCATAACGTAGGCGCGTACTTTCTCAATACCAATGGAGTGGCTTGCGACATATTCTTTGTCATAGAGATCTTCGCTAAACCATACATACATAACCGCGAAATCAAATGCGGCATCGGTGTTGGGAAGAATGGGGATCCATTTCATCGTGTCGTGGCATACAGCAGTGTAGTTGCAGAATGGATCAACGATGACAAACTTCTTACCTACATTTTCCCAGAACTTTATCAAACGACTCCACATCTGTGACGCATAGTTTTGTGTCAACTCCCAGTCACCCGCAGCAAAAGCTATCATCTCTGAGTTTTCAGAAATATCTTTAAGTGTGTGCCAGGAGTTATAACCGGTCTGCGGAGGAGCAGGCATTCCCAGTCCCTTGTTTGAACCGGAACCCCAGAAGTGCTTAGCACCCCAATACCAACCCTCTACAGAGTCAGGAGTACGCACTTCGCGAGTATAGCCACCAAGCTTTGACATAAGCGTAGAGTGCATTCCACCACCGGAGTGCAGGTTCTTGGACTCGCGATGGCCATCCTCGCCAATGGTGAACACTGAGTAGGGACCATACTTTTCTATGATGCGCTTGATCTCGGATTCCATGATATCAAGTGCTTCATCCCAGCTGATGCGCACGAATTTGCTCTTACCGCGATTCGCAGCGTTTATTTTGGCAGGATCTCCACCCGGCTCCCAGTCAACGCGCTTGAGTGGATAGCTGACGCGGTTTTTGGAGTATATACGGTTTTTGTAAGCTAGTGCAAAGTAGTTTGGTGCCGATTTGAAGCTGGGCGTAAATACTTCGTCTCCTACTTTTATTTCCCACATCGAAGGCGCCAGCTCTTCTTTAGTGTATGTGTCCAAGTAATTGATCGGACGGATACGAACAACCTTTCCGTCCTTTGAATCTACTGCCGTTAGGTCACCGCCGGTACCACCGCATGAAATGCTTTGCAGGGTTGTGGTTTCGACTCCCGGACCTACAGGTTTTGCATTGTAACCCATAGTCTCTCCTTTCTTGTTGGTGCATCTTGGAGCTTGTCTTCTTGTTTCCTTTATAAGTTACGACGCTGATAACGCCGTGACCGATAATTAGGCACCTATCTTGCGCCAAACATCACTGCCATCCCAGTTCTCAGATGCAGCTTTTATCATGTTCCAAAAGCCTTCGATCGGAGCGTGTATTTCTAAGTAATGACCCCATTTGTCATAGGTGTCAATGTAGGCCACGCGTAGTCCCTGACCGGACGTAAACTCAAATAATGGCGAGAAGCCCAGGTCAGCAAAGTGCTTGATAGCTGCATCATAATCTTCTACCCAGTTAGAAAAATGATGAAAACCAAAGTGACCTAATTCACTTTGAGGGTTAGCTTCGCTAAGAACTTGCACAAGCTCGATTTGGATATCGCCATACTGACCAAAAGCCGTATGCATTACCAGATCAACTTCTTTGCCGCGGTAGTTTACGTGATTTGTAACAGGATCCATGTAAAAAAATGGACCTGAGCCAAAGAGCTCTGAGTGCTCTCGCGCAGCTTTTTCCAGATCCTCTACGTAATAAGAGATCTGGTTAACAGCGTGCTTTTTTAGAATGTCTGAAGGTGTTGCCATTTTGCCTCCTTTTGCTTAGGAAGTACCGACTTAATCGGTGCTTCCCTTATGCATAATTACTAAGGGTTTTCTTCTATTAATAGATTCTTAGTTTGCGGAAGCAATTTCAATTCTCAAAAAGATCAAACACGCTTGCTATTGGTGCAGGTTTAGTTAATTAATGAAGCTATAGCAGGCAGTGTCGCTGAGATGTTTAGCAGAGGTACACAAACATGCAGTTTTGTTACCTCGACATAAAAACGAGGAATCAATACTTCTTGCAGCTTTTTGTAGATTGCATTGCTTAAGTTAACGAGCAGAAATTACTGCCAAGTGTCACTACTTATCTTCTGTTGTAGTATTCTTATCTTCCTCAGGCGCAGGTTTCAAGTTGCCCTTACTTATCTCAATCGTCACCTCAAAGTTCATGGAAACAAACTTACTGTATGTACTCATCGCAACAACAGTACCCTTGGCCTCAGAGGAGTTAACACGTTTTATCTTGTAGGTGATATTTGCGCCCTTACTGGTGTAGTCTTCAAAGAATAACGCCGGCAGCTCTCCTTCGGTTACTCCGCGATAGTCTTTAAGATATGGCTTGCCCAGCGAATAGACTAACTTGACTGTCGTAGTTTCACCCGGTTTTAACCTAGTTCCGGCAGCAACGGATTGTGAGATCAGTTTGCCATAAGCCACTTTGCCATGAAAGCGAGTTTCCACCTCAACTTGTATTTGTTCGTCAGCAGAAGCAGCATTATCTGCCGTAAAGTTTGCAAAATTGGGCACAACCGAAGCCTTGCCAAGCGAGACCACGACAGCAATTGAGTCCTTCTTGGCAAGCATCTCGCCTACTGCAACACTTTGACTGATGATGCTACCTGCCTCTACAGTATCCGAATCAGCCTCTGTGGTAGTAAGCACAAGTTCATTTTTCACAGCCCACGCCTCAACATCAGCCAACGGCTGCCCCGATAGATCAGGCATCTTAATGTTTTTCTCAAAGACCTGAGCGCCTTTCGAATAAAACACCGTAGCGTATTCACGTCTGCGATAATTATCCGCACTTACATCGGAGCTTCTAAACTCGATCCTGATAAACTTGCCGTTTTCTACTGTATCACTAAACTCTTGAGTAACAGACAAGCCATCAGCCTGGTTCTTAGTGATCCATTCCTGCGCCCCAAGCCTATCTAATGTGGAGAAATCCGGGAGCGTTATCTGCTCGTCAGGATCAGCACCTTTGCTTACAGTCAATCCTAGCCTTGAATCTTTATAGATGTTGGTTCCGGCAACAACGTCTTGGGAGAGGATATTACCGTCCGACTCCAAGCTGAACTCCTCACTTACATCAAGTGTAATGTTGTGTTGTCTACTAAACTCTTGGGCATTAGCAACAGTCTTACCTACAAGATCGGGCATCTCTACAAGACGCGAGAAATGCCATACCGCAAAACCGATCACTGCGAGCATGATTATCACAACCAATATTATGCAGATGCGCAACGCTCTTTTGCGATTGTAATTTGGATCCACCACAACATCATGTCTGACTGCCTGAATGCCTAATGAGCTCTCTTCTTTGCCGATACTATTTAGCGCACCGGCAACAACTTGAGTTGAATCCAGCGGCGCGGTATCGCTTTTACTGGAAACTATGGGTGACTTGTTTGCTTCTGTGTTTTGCCCGGAAAATTGACTCAGAAAATCGCTCATTGCTGTCAGACATCCTTAAAGATCATTTGCTCGTTTTACCAAACCCCTTGCGAGTTAAACTTAAAACTTAATTGGAACATCTGTGTGTTCCACAGAAACATCGTTGGGGTCGTCCTGCTCCAACGTTGGCGGCTGCACCTGAGCTATAGGCTGCGATTCAACAGGAGGCACTGCCGCTTGAACCGGCATTTCTCTTCTCCTCAACACACCTTTTGAAAGCACCAGTCCCTCATCGGCCTCAAGAGCAACCTCATCAGCATGTGTGACCACAACAACACATTTACCATGCTCATGAGCAAGTCTTTTAAATATCTGGATGATCTCTTCAGAAGTTTCTTCATCAAGATTGCCGGTAGGCTCATCAGCCAAAATAAGATCTACGTTGGTAGCCAAAGCTCTGGCAATGGCCACGCGCTGCTGCTCTCCACCGGAAAGGCTCTTTACTCGTCGCTCAATCTTACTTTGGTCAATACCCAAGTAGTTCAAAAGATTGGTGGCAACATTCTTTTGGTCTTTAGGTATGTCATTATCGGTAACGCTCATCGCAACCATTAGATTTTCTATTGCTGTCATCCAAGGAATAAGGTTGTAGCTCTGAAAGACAATACCAACATGATTGCGGCGATACTTTTCATAACCCACATTGTCAATGCTTTTGCCTTTAAAAAGAACCGCACCTCCCCTAGGTTTATCTAGGGCACCCATGAGCGAAAGCATGGTAGTTTTTCCGGATCCCGAAGGGCCTTTTATGGCATAGAACTTTCCTGCCTCAAAGTTAAACGAGACATCGTTAAGTATGTAGCGTTGTGAAGCGCCATCGTTATATGAGTAAGTGAGGTTTTGCAGAGTTAAAACAGTCATTATAATCCTTCCTGTCTCACATAAGTACTTGCTTGGGATTAAGCCTTAGTAGATAAATCATTGGAACGATACATGAAAGCAAAACCGTACCTAAACCAACTCCAAAGAGCATCAAGATATACTGAGGGCTTAAGCCTAGAGAGTAATAAGACATGACTTCGTCGGCTTCGATATTGCCAATAAACAAGGCTTGTTCGCCATAAACATTGTTATCGTAAGCCATGCCATACGGATCCGAAGAAACCTGCGCGTTCATCTGAGCATCTAGCATGAAGCTGCTTAAAGCACCTGACAATAACGAACCGGTAAAGATGGATATCGTCAGAGCCACCAAAGCTATCAAAACTACTTCAGCAATAACCTGCCCGGCAATTACCGATTTCCGCTCGCCTAGAGCAAAATATATTCCAAGTTCGTAACGTCTTTCGCGGAGGAACAATACGATCACCAAAGACACAATGATCAAGCCGGCAATAATAACAGCAATGAGCGAGATAGTCATGATCTGATTGATAGTATTCATCGGAGCAGCGATTTGATCATACGAAGATTGAGCGCTAAGTACTGTGTAGAATTGCGGCAAAACTGACTTAGCAGCCTCAGTAAAGCTTGCCAAATCATCCGCTGAGTTAAGTAGATATATTGGGACATTATTGTAATAATCTCCTATCTCTTCTTCTTCATAGAGCTGCGCATAGCCTTCAGTCATGAAGTCTAATTCTCTTTTGGCAACTGAGATCGGAGTATAAATTACATTGAATGCCTCACTGTCAAACATGGAGCCATTAATCATCATCGTTGTTGCATTTGTAGCTGAGTCACTACTTGTAGTCTCAATCCCCTTGTTGGTCACAGAAAATAGCCCGATAATTTTTAAGTTCACATCTTGACTCGCAATTACTTTTAACCCGTCGTCAGTAGATTCTTCTGTATCTTCTTCCGTTAATCCATCTTCCGAATCTTCAAAATCAAAGCTTGTGTCACTGACGGAGTAATCAATAATTTCATTTTTCAAAGCTATAGTATCGCCCACATGTAAGTTATTGAGTTGAGCAAACTTATCAGACACCATAGCAACTTCACTGCCTTGTGATATTTCATCCTTGCTAAAAGTTCTGCCATCATTTAAAGCAAGAGCACCTTGTTCTATCGCTAGCATTGATTCATAATGAATGCCGCGTAAAGTAAATGAATTCGACTCATCTATTGCAATGGAATCCTGCTCATCAAGAGCCTGCTCTTCTGTTGAGGCCTCATAGTATTTTAGAGTTGCGGACGAAGCATATGCATCCAGAGAATAGTCGTAATTCTTAACTTCCGGACGCGTTCCGAGGGTTTCTATTGTTTCAACGGAAATAACCCCAATCTCCGGAAACTCTTCGTCCGATGCGGCGTTGATCGCTTTATCGTACTCCTCATAATCAACTCCAACAGAAACTGCAGCGCCTAAAGAATTCTTTGCAAGTGACTCAGCACGACTAACGCCCTGTTGAACCAGCAGTGCACCGGCAATAAGGCTGCCGATAATTATTGTGACTAACATCAAAATAATCGTCTTACCCGGTCTTCGCAGAATACTTAAGAAGATCCTCTTAACCGCACCCATATATACTCCTTTTCCGGAATTTCAAGATAAAGCATCAATCAAAATGAGCTATGTTGCTGTTGCTGTTGATTTGCCCTCAAAACCTTAAGCCCATAACTTACAATTTCTGCTTTGTATATTATACGCATCACTATGCATTTGTGAGCTATCGCAATGGAAAAGAAGTGAATATTATTCTGCTAGCAATACAAAAGACCTCCACTCAAGAGGTCTTTTTAAACGCGAAAAACACATTATTGCGCCACCCATAGCGATTAATCACACCCGATTTGCCGACTCTCTCCTATCGACAAGGAGCAGTTGCCGTATCCAGCAGGTGCCTCAATGAACGATTCCGAAGTGCTGCTTCATCCAGTATATACATACGCCCACTGACAGTGTATTCATGGCGTGTCGCTGCTTCGTCGCCCGGCGCAATGCTGCGTAACACTTGCTCATAGTCTTCTTCGTCGGCTGCAAGTTTATAGTGATGCGCATAGGCATCCAAAGCAAAACCTTCTATTAGTCCACTGCGAACATCACGTGCCATCTCTTCTTTAACTTGTTGCTCGGTGATACCTTGCTTGTAAAAATACTCTTCAATGCCCACTCCTTGGCTGTTTTTTATCTCTTTGCAAAAATTACGATACATCTCGGTAAAGCGTGTCTCAAAAACGATTTCCGGAACAGTGGAATTCACCCGTTTTGCCAATTGCTTGAGGGCAGAACTCGCGCAAGCCTCATCAAACATAGGTTTCTTCTTTTCTGTGATCTCTTTGCGAATCTGATCCTTTAAACCATCTAATCCACCGAGACCCGGGTATTTCTTCTCAATCCAATCATCATCTGCTTCAGGAGCTACCTCGGTGTATATCCCAAGGATCGTTACGCTAACATCAACAGGAGTCTTGTTTTTGTCAAAATTAAGTAAAAAGCTTTTGGTCTCCCCTGTCTTCATGCCGATAAGATTTTTGTCAAACTCTTCGGGTAAGAATTTCTCGCCCACTTTGTAAAGGCGCTTCTTGGCTGTTAAGTGCTCGTACTCTTCGCCGTCTTGAGTCGCTTTAGTTTCTATCTCGAGAAAATCTTCAAGCTCCACGCTATCGGTGCTGTCTTTAGGTACAATGCTTGCATTTCTTAAGGCCAGGTCAGCAAGTTCTTTTTCTATCTCTTCTTCTGTAACAAAAAGCTCGCCCTCATAAGCCTCAATCGGATCATAAGATGTCAGCTCCACAACAGGCTTAGGAACAACAGAAACAATGAATTCAAAACTCTTATCCGGCAAAACAGTGTCTTTAGTGAGATGAAGCAACTGACTGGCAGGTACAACCCCCGCCTCCTTTACAGCTTTAATTGCCAAAAGCTCCATAACATAACCTCGGAGCTTGTTTTGAACCTGGGTATCAGCACAAAACTCCTCCAAACTTGCCTTAGCCAGTTCGGGCGACAGATCGCCTTCTTCTCTCACTGCTTCTTGTGACATTCTAAAATAAAGATCCATCTCATCTGCCGATAAAGAAACATTAACATGCACTCTACCATTTTCAACATTTTCCGGTTTAACTTTCATGACATGTTCTCCTGTTCTATTGATTGGATGCAAACGATTCTTTTGCTTGAGAAGTTAACAATTTAAGACGGTTGCTCTGATTTACAAAGCTTGCTCCGGGGTCGTATTCAATCGACACAATGCTCATATCCGGATGGTGCGCACGCAATGCACGAAATACACCTCGCCCTACAGTGTGCGCAGACAAGCACCCAAAAGAATGCGCATAAACAATATGTCGTGCACCTGCACTTAGCAAATCAATTAAGTGACCCACATAAAGCCATCCGGCTCCGGATAACTCATGTTTGCTAACCAATTTTGACTCAAAGGCAAGACGCTGATAATAATCTAATGATCGCGGTGGCAACATATTAGTAAACTTACCTGCTGATTTAGTTTTGATAAGAAACGCAAGTTCTGCGCGGGATTTCTCAATCTCATAGAGCAAGTCCAACGAAATGCCTTTGGCAAAAAGTCCATAGAGCACAAAGTCACTGTACCAAGGAAGGCTTACCTCACAATCCTCAGCTTCAATTTGCTCTACCGCAGCATTATTGATTGTTGTGTTAAATAACGAGGGCGCCGTACCCACAAATGCTATGAGTGGCTTTTGTATCGCGCTATCAGGCATAAGCGACATGGCATTACTGAGCAAAAACTGCGCTGCGGAAGCAAACTCAACCTGCCTTTTAACAGCGAAAGATATTTGCAACAAAGACTGTTTTGCAAAGTCCTTAAGGTCATCTATGCTTATCATCGGTCGCAAGCGCAGCAGCAATTGCTCGTAAAAATCACATAGCAGTAATGCTTCTGCCATCTTTTTGACTGATGCGCCTGTAGGTGTGCCTTGTCCGCTCTTGCTAACAGATAAATAACGCTCACTAAACGACTTGACTGATATTTGCGAAAAACCGGCATCTGCCAGAGCTTTACGCAAAAGTCCTTCCAGGTCATTAGCTCTGCAATCTATGCAGATATTGGGAACAATCACCTCAAAGTTTTCTAAAGTGTATTCACCGCTCAAAACTGCATCCATTACTTGACCCACAGCATAGGTCGAAGAAAAGCAGGCATCATTGTTTGTGCAAGACAGACCACGTAACACCGTTTGCGAACCGTTTTGGGGCAGCAAAATAGTGCTTTTTTGCAGCTCAGGTAATGCTTCAAGCATAGTTTTTCCAAAACCCGACAGCCAGTTAACCAATAGTGAGATATTGGGTTGCTCACTCATGACAGACTCCCTGCCTTTTTAATGCAGCCAGCATTGAGCGCATACGTATTCGGCTTGCCGCCAGATCACTCATCTCATCTATCTTAAGCGAGGTAAAAATGCGGTCTTGCTGTTTGAGAATATTTTGAGCCTGATCACAAGTAACTGCGTCCAGGCCACAACCAAATGAGTACATCTCCAAAAGGTCGAGGCAGTCGCAATTTGCAACAAATGATGCGGCGGCGTACAGCTTACTTGGGTAATCCCAACAGTCATCAACGTATAAGTGCGGCAAATGCCCCAAGTGCGCAACACTTTCTACCGTAAGCACCGAAACGCCAAATGACTTCAATTGCTCCGGCAAACCGTGATGCATCTCGGAGTCAAGATGATATGGTCGCCCGGCCAACACAATCCCATGACCACCATCTGCAAAAATACCTTGCACAGCGGCTTCACCAACACGTTGGATGTTTGCCCAAAAAGCGTGATATGCTGCAAGTCCTTTTTCCAGGGCTGCCATAATTTCATCTTGCGATATGTCAGAAGCTACCCTTGTAAAAGCCTCATGAAGTTCTTTGGTCATTGATACAGAGTCGCTTAAGTTCAAATGTGGCGACACCATGGTAACGGCACCGCTGTAAACAGCTTCAATGTTGAGACTTAAAACCAGAGGGTTTTTTGCCAAGACAGGGCAACTGAGTTTTCCGGAAAAACCATATTCTGTGTAGGGAGCAAAAACAGTGTTTAGACCTTTATCGATCAAATTAAGCAGATGCCCGTTGCTTATCTTGGCCGGATAACAGCTCGACTCGGAGTAAATGGTCTCGGCTCCCCTTAAATAGGTATTCCTGCCGGATGGATCAGATAGTACGACTCGGTAACCGAGACAAGACAGAAACGTATGCCAGAGTGGATAGTCGTCGTATGATCTGAGTGCTCTTAAGACACCGATGGTTCCGCGCCAAGCTTGTGAATCATCGAGACTGTCAAAAGCAAATAGGGACTCATAGGTATAGGAAAAGAGATCTATCAAATCAGATGTCTTATTGTTTTCATTTTTTGTATCTTTACTCAAAGGACGCGTGCAGCGGTTGCCAACTGTCAAGCGCCTTGGATTACTTTGCGAAACGGACAAAGCCGAGATAGGTTTAGGCTCTTTTTCTGCATCTACAATGACAGCATCAAAATTATTCCACCGTCGTCGCAGAGCTTTTGCATTTTCTATCTTTTGAACTTGAGCTGATTCTTTTTGGGAAAACTCACTTATCGTTAGCGTGCACTGATTTGCACATAATTTACAGTTTGTGGTGCTGCGCTTTACCACTAATTGTTTTAGCTCCTCTGCACTAAGAAGCGTTGTTTGCTTATCCGGATTTTCTCCGGCTCGATCCCGAGCAAATAATGCCGCCCCAAAAGCACCCATGTATTCTGAAGCGGTGGATCGATACACTTTTCGCTTGGCAAGACGCTCAAAAGTGCGCAAAATAGCATCACTTTTAAATGCTCCGCCTTGCACAACTATGCGTTTTCCTAAATCCGACACGTCATGTAAGCGGATAACTTTAAATAAGGCATTGCGAACTACAGAATAGGCAAGGCCGGCGGATATCTCACCAACCGAAGCTCCTTCTTTTTGCGCATGACGTACTCGAGAAGTCATAAACACTGTGCATCGTGTGCCAAGATCTACCGGTTTTTCTGCGTATAATGCGGCCTCGGTAAACTCGTCGAGTTTGACATTCATGGAGTAAGCAAAACCACCTATTAAAGCCCCGCAACCCGAAGAACAGGCCTCATTAAGCACTATAGCATCTAACGAGCCATCCTTTACCGTAAGGTACTTGATGTCTTGTCCGCCTATATCAAGTACCATATCTACATCAGGCACGCACTCTTGCGCCGCCCTGAGATGAGCAACAGTCTCCACCTCTCCAAAGTCTGCTCTAAAGGCTTTAAGGATAAGATCTTCGCCATAACCCACAACGCAGGTGTTGGCTATGGTAAGTGCCGATCGCCCGTCATGCATGCGTGGGATCCGCTTATACAAACTTCGCAACATTAATTCGACTGCTTCAGTAAGGTCTCCGGCTACACGTTCGTAGTAGGTAAATAAAAACTCACCCTGTTCACCTATAAGCACACATTTAATGGTAGTAGAACCGGAATCAATGCCCAAATAAGCACGTCCTTCATAGCCATTGAGTTGACCATATTTTGGTTTGGCCTCATAATGCCTTTCTTTGAACTCATAGTATTCTTGTTGAGAAGAAAACAGTGTCGGCAAGCGTCCTGTGTCTGTATCTAAACTCCAAGCAATGTGTTCCAGTTTATCTGCAAGACTTTCGATAATTACATTTGCAGATTCATTTTCGGCAAAAAATGCCGCACCTTTCGCAACAAACAAATGTGCTTCTAGTGGCGCTTCAACAGACACCACATCTGAACCCAAAGCATNNTGAACGCACTACGTAGTGCCGAGAGAAAGTGAAACGGTCCGCCCAACAAAGCAACCCTGCCTCTTATCTTTCTCCCACAAGCTAAACCGGAAATACACTGGGTCGCAACGGCTGCAAATACAGAACCGGCAATATCATAGCGACTAATTCCCTCGTTTAATAATGGTCTTACATCACTTTGTGCAAATACTGCACAGCGCGAAGCAATGGGATAGACGGTTGAGCATCCCAAGGCAAGAGCATTAAACTCTTCAGCATTAAGATCAAACATACCGGCAATGGTGTCGATGAACCCTCCGGTGCCTCCGGCACAGGTATTGTTCATACGCAATTCTTCTCCATCACTTAAAAAGAGGATCTTTGAATCCTCTCCGCCAAGCTCAATAGCTACATCTGTTTGAGGCAGTAATCTGGATAGAGCGAGTTTGTCAGCTAAAACCTCCTGAATAAAAGGCAAGCCCATAAGTTCTGCAAATTGAATTCCGGCTGAACCGGTAACTCCAACGGTAAGGGGATGATTTTTACAGAAAGGCAGACAACGCTTTAAAGCATAGAGCATAGTCTGTTTGACATTTGAAAGATGTCTCTCATAAAAGGCATAAAGTGTTGTGTTGTCGGCATCCAACACAACAACCTTGATGGTTTTTGAGCCAATATCGATACCCACTTTGAAAGGAGAAGTATCTTTTCTTGTTTCATCTGAATAACCGACCATTCATGCCTGCCTTATGACCGGTGATTTTGAAGCCACTTTTGACGCTTCTCCCTGTTCTTTTTTAGTCCGGGAAAAAGCACGTCGTGTGCGTCCATTTTTTGTTGCACATAAGCTTGTCTGGCGCTTTCGCGCATCTCCTCTGTTATAGGGTTGCCGCATGCGACACAGGCGTTATCCAGCAGATTAATCTCACTGCCACAATTCAAACACACTGCCTCTTTTTGATAGCACTTTCCGCAGCTGGCACAGTTAACACAGGAAGTTGTCATAGGTTTGCTCCGATTAAAAATAGGTATGTGGAGGGGCAGATGGCAACTGCCCCTCCAAGGAGATAGTCTATTGATAGATCATGACGCGGAAATCGCTCTTATCAGCCATCTCACGCAATTTATCTACCTCATCGATATGGATAGCCTTGCCTATGCATGTTGCAACGCAGGGGGCAACACCGTTTTCCTGCTCAAGGCAGTAGGCGCACTTCTCCAGATCGTAAGGATAAGGTGCCAGAAACATCTTGGCCTCGCCATCGATGATATCCGGTTTGTGGTTAAAGACACGCAGATAGGTATCTTCAGCCGAAAGCTTGTAGTAATCCTGGCAGCAACTCTGGCAGGCATAACAACCCACGCAAAAGTCCAGGTCAACCATAACTCCAATTTTCTTTGCCATAGTGGCTCCATTCTTATCGTGTCGCGTGAGTATTACTGCTCGAATTTGGTCACCTTACAGAGACTGGAACGCATAGGTGCGCAACCAAATCCTACATCTGCTCCATGCGAAGGGATTAAGACGTTGGGGTTTGCGCCATCCCAATCAAAGCCCGGAAGATTAAGTTCTTCGCAGCCATGCTTGTAGTTAGGACGTGCCATACTTACCGCACCTTTTTGCACACCCTTGGAAATTCTGGCCTTGGCACGAATTTTGCCGCGCAGAGACTCCACCCAAAGCCACTCACCTTCGCTGATCTGGCGTTCTTTAGCATCTTCGTAGTTCAACTCAATATATGGCCACGGCTCGATAATACGCTGACGGGCAATATTGGTCCACGCAGAGTGATAGAACGGATAGTCACGACCACCTGTAGTAAGTACCAAGTTGTACTCCTTAAAGAGATCCGGCGTAGATATTGGACTCTCAAAAGGCTCGTTGTAGCTAGGCAGTGGTGAATCATAACCATAAGACGGCATTTGCTCAGAATAAAGCTCGATGCGCATGGTCGGAGTCTGGAACTGAACCTTTACATCACGACCTTTGCCGTCGGGCGTAGGATAGTGAGCCACATCAAGTGTGTGCTGTTTAATAATGCGATGCTCGCCGCCATAAACAACATAGTACCCCTCTTTGGCTGCTTCCTCATACGTAACATCCACACCGTGAAACTCTTTTAGACGCCACAGCTGCATCTCTTCGGATGAGTCCCATGGCCATAGCTNNAGCTCCGGATCAAAACGCTTGCCAAGCTCACGCTGGAAGTACCAGTCATCTTGTGCCTCACCCGGAGGATTCACTGCAATCTGCGGAATGATGTAGGGGCATGGATCGGGATACAGCTCTTCGTCAAATACACCGGTACGCTCAGACCAGTGGGCTGCCGGCAAGACGATGTCTGCCAAATTGGCACCCGGAGTCATAAAGTAATCCATATTAACATTGAGTTCTAAATTATCGGAAAGCAGTGCCTTGCGTATGGTGTTTACGTCTTCAAAGCAACCTAGTGGGTCGTTTGCAACAGAAAGGAATACACGCGGAACTGCAGGGTCACCTTCACCGGTGATGATCGCTTCCCATAAGGGACCGGGTATGTTGCCCTTACCATAGACCTGCGTATACATCGGGTGTTTTTCATATCCAAGACGCAGTTTTTCAGGTACACGGTCATATGCGGTGATCTTGGGGTCAAGCATGAACTCCCAGAAGGTGTTAAAGTAGATGCCACCTTTATCGTCTAGCGGCGGGTTCAAAAGAAGCTGGAGAATAGTGATGGCACGCCCATTTTGCAATGCATTGGTTGTCATCATACAGGCACCAAGATAGGCAGTAAGTATAGATGGCTTGCCATCGGTGGGGTTAGTGATGATATCATACATCTTGAGGATCTTCTCCACCGGCGTCCATGTGATTTCTGATACTTTCTCAGGGGTCCATACGGTAACTTGGTCTTTGTAGACTTGCAGGGCAGTTTTGAAAGTATACGTGTTGCCATCAGCACAAACGATATCATAGCTACCCTCAAGAGCAGGATCAACGTTCTCGGCGCTGAAGCTCTTGGTCTCCGGATACCAAAATACCGGGCCGTTGGAGTTAAGATCCCACACTACGTAATGCTCGTCAGCTGCCGGGTCGGCGCTGCCGTTCACCTGATTTTCGCGAAGCATTACTTGGTCGTCCTCCACTACCAACATAGGAGCGTTTGTCCAGTTTTTAAGTAATTCTGAAGCCTTAAGATGATGATTGTTCTTAAATACCAAGTTGGTGATACCCATAGCTAAAACACCATCGGTTCCGGGACGAATAGGAACCCAGAGTTCGGATTTCGCAGCAATATCGCGAAATACCGGATCTACTGTAACCAAGCGAGCGCCACTACGTTTGGCATCGAGAATACGTAAACCACTGTATTGGCGTGAGCGAATAGGATTGGTGCCCCAGGTAACGATAGAGCCGGTGTTGCGATAATCGCAAGCCTCATGCGGATGGAACATACGACCATAAGTTACATGCGTTTGCGCAAGGTTGGGAAGTAAGCATACGTGGGTTGGCCATACCTTACCGCCACCATTCCAAGTATTGTTCAATCTGTCCAGGAAGTGATTTGAGCCACGACCGGTACCTTGAGAGATAATGATGGATTCTGAACCATATTTATCAATGCACTCACGAATCTTGGCCTCGATAATGTCGAGTGCCTCGGTCCAGGTAATGCGCTCCCATTTACCTTCGCCACGCTCACCAACACGCTTTAGTGGGTATTTTAGGCGGTCGGGGTGCTCATTTATCTCCTTTGCGGAAAATGCCTTGACGCAGAGGATACCTTCACTGATAGGATGGTTGGGGTCACCTTCCACCCTTACGATCTTACCATCTTCGACTGTGAGGACAACACCACACTTTGAATGGCAGTCGAAGCAGATAGTTCTGACCTTCTTTTGCATTAAGTCCTCCAAACTTTGTTGAGCATTTCTAATGTCCGACTACTTTTTGTCGGCATGTATTGCACGCGTACTTCATTACTTTTCGCAACGGTCAGGTGTTGCCACCTCCTCTCGCTATTGAAAAACTAACAGTTACAGAATGAACTCTGCAAGCGCAAAATGCACGCAACGAAAAACGAACCCCTTTCAATGATTTGTTGAAAGGGGTTCGTTTTGCGAGGTTTGTTTTAGGTATCTCAAAAAGCTATGGCTCCAAATAAATGTAAGTACCCTTAAAAGCCGACTGATTTTGATTCTCGGCAAAAAAGCTTTTTACACAATCAACGACTTTCATATTAAGACTGTTTGTCATGGACTCTTTGGTGCCTAAAAACCCAAGTCTGGTGCAATACCCATCTACTAAAGGCTTGAGAACAGATGCGTTTGGCAGCCCAATGGCTGCAGCAATAGCCGGCACAAAAGTCACCGCATGATTCTTTTCTAACTCCATTTGCAGCATGGCAAAAGAGCTTGTAGTCATGACAATGTTATCCTTACCCATCTTTTCTGCCAAAATATCAAAAAGCACAGGGTCATTGTACATGACAACAGGGTATTCCTTTAACTCCTTCACCTTCAGTTTTTTATAACCTGCTAAAGGCGAAGATACTGAGACCAACGCCTGAACAGGTAGCCGCATAACAGGGAAAAACTCAAGTTCATCCCTTTCTATAACTTCGTTAAGAGCATCCTCAAACTGGGATATCTCCGGTACTGATACCAGCGCAAACGAGTGTTGCTTCAACCCGCTCTTTATTCTGGGGATGATTTTATATAAGTTTGACTCATGAACGTTTAAGCTAAACTCAACGTTTCGCGACGAGTAGATATCCAGTAAAGGTAAAACGTAGGTAGATACAAATGGTGTTACATAAAGATTTATGGTGTGATCGAAAATAATTTTCTCAGACGCTGCATAGTTAATCATGCGCCGATGTGCAGTGTTGTAGGCTTCAACCAAATGGTTGGCATCTTCTACTAAAGAATACCCCGCTTCAGTTAGCGAAAGACTATTCTTTGATCTACTGATTAGAGGCGTTCCAAACTCTTTTTCCAGCGAATGTATCGCTCTGCTGATTCCTTGAGGAGTCATAAAGAAATTTGCTGCCGTCTTGGATATCGACATGGTCTTGGCAAAGTCACTAAAATAAGTAAAGTACTCAACATGCATGGCGCCTCCGTGGTTTGACTTCAACAGGCAAAAATGATTATAAAACCTACATATTGGTCAAAAAAACAAAACTCCTACCACAATCGCATCATTATAGCTCATAGCAGCAGGTGTCATACCTGCTGATGCAAAAAGGCTCATATCAATATCTCGACACGAGCCTTCGATTTGGCTATAACGAGGGGGCGGAAGGAGGTTTGGGGGCACCGGGCATTTTGGGGGCACCTGGCATTTTGGGGGCAGCTGCTTCCATAAAATCTGCTTCTGTAGCACCACAACCGGAACAAACTTTAGCAGTCATGGGATTTGATTTACCACACTTGGGACACACCATGGCCCCCGGAGCGGCAGCCGGCGGCTCGGTCGGTAGTTTTGCTTTACAGAATGGACATACAACCGGCTTGAAATTTGGCGACACAATCTTTTTGCCACACTCGGGGCAAAGCTGTGGACCGGTAGTTGTCTCCGGTGGTCTAAAGCACATAATTAATCCTTTCTTGAGTTGATAAATCACTAAAACTATTCGAAGATTCGGCTGGTGTCACGTTGCTAAACACCATATAAACGCACAAAGATTTAGTGCCTAAGTCTCATGCTGCATTGCGTCTATTGCTATTCATTGTAGATGCAGGAATACGATTTGCGAATAAACAGTCTGTTTAAAGCCTGTAACAAATGCTTTGCATGATAGTTCAAATAACTAAATTGTAGGGGCGCAAGCTGTGCTATTCTGGCTTGGCGCACTTCAATAACTTTTCGAACAGTCTCTTCTATTGTAGAGGGACTATATCTCTCATTCTTTTTATTATCCTTTTAACTTCATTAAAACTGCATTTTGCAGGAGGGAGTTACATTATGACAGGAACCGCTGTTAAGTACTCTGTTGCGGATCGTATGAATCGCATTCCCGGATCGGGAAAGCAACTTCTTATCATCTTTTTTATCCTCATGGGTTGGTTTGCCGAGACAATTGACTTGGGAGGAACCAGTTATCTTTTACCATTGATCGGCGAGCATTTCTTTGCGCCTCTCCTTGGCACTGGTTTTATAAACCCGGCTACCGGAAAAGTTGCAGGCGAAATTGCGAATTTACAGTCTATGTACGCATCGATATGTTTTGCCGGCATGTTTCTTGGAGCTATCATCGCCGGAAGCCTTGCTGATCGTTTAGGTCGCAAAAAGGTTACTGTATCAATGATGATCATGTGGGGTATTGCCGGATTTGCACTCACTGTTTCGATGAGCATTGAGTTTATGTTCGTTATGCGTTTTATTCTCGGATTTGGTCTGGGCGCGCAGTTCCCTATCGCACTTTCTTGGCTCAGTGAGATCGTTTCATCAAAAGACAGACCTAAATACATGACTTTGTATCAACTAATGACACCGGTTGGTTTTCTAATTGCCGGTATCATCAGCGGCGTAGTAGTTGAGGCTATTGGCAGTGCCTTTGGATGGCGCGTGCTTTACTTTATCGAAGCGCTACCGGCTCTATTTGTTATTGGAATCATTGCCACAGTTCCGGAATCTCCGCTTTGGCTGGAGAAAGTTGGTCGTCATGAAGAAGCTGATAGAATTTGCCGAAAATTTGAAGACTGGGCAATGGCCAAGCATGGTTCGCTTCCTGAACCGGTCGTCAGCCCGGTAGTAGAGGTAAAGAAAGGCTTTGCTCAGCTCTTCTCTTCCAAGTATCTAAAGCTAACTATCCTTTGCTTCTTTGTTTGGTTTATCTCCATGTTAAGTGACTATGGACTTGGCACATTCCTTACCCAGATACTTAAAGGTAAAGGACTTGATAACTCTATGGCTATTTGGATGGTCACCCTTGGAGTGTTTGGCGGCATCCCCGCATGGTTTTTCACAACATGGGCATCCAAAAAATTTGGTCGCAAGCCAACCTTCCTTATCGCTGCTTTATGCACAGCCATTTTTGGTATCGTCTACGGCTTCCAAGATCCCAGCTCCATCGGTGGTGTGTCTCTTGGTATGGCCGGTGTCATCATCTTTGGCATCCTATATCAGTTTGGAAAGTATATGAACGCCATGTGTATGGCTCTATATACACCGGAGCTATATGCTACTGAAGTGCGCGGCGCAGGCAACGGTCTTGCCTCTTCGTGGGGTCGCTTCGGATCGATCATTGGTCCTTNNGCTATGAACGGCGGACTTGGTGGCGACATGACCATCGCTATCGCAGCCGGTATCGTTATCATCCCCGGTCTTTTAGTGTTTCTTATTGGACCGGAAACCAAAGACAAAACATTTTAACTTTTTATTCAAGGGTTGCAGGAGTCCCTTGTCTATAAGAAAAAGTGGTCGATTGCTGTTTGTCGTAGTGCCGTTATAAAGAGGCAAA
>DBCW01000005.1 GCA_002293265.1 Eggerthellales bacterium UBA948 | reverse complement strand
TATGTAACTGTTGAGCCAACACAGCCCAGCGTCAACATCACAAACGAGATTCCTGAGCAAACTACAGTACCGGTGACAACGATCGAAGAAGATCCTACTCCGGAAGCAGCCGGCACAACAGGTCCAACTACTTGGGCATTACTCAACGTGATTGCGACAATCTTGTCACTACTGTTACTGCTGGTATTTGGTATCAAGATGTTCTTTGATCGTCCAAAAGACGAAGAGTACAAAGAAGAGCCTGTAGATGCAGAGTTCCTAGCTTCAATGACTCCTGAGCAACGCGAGCAATACCAAATGCGTCGTGAAGCAGACTACCAAGCATGGCAAGCTGATCAACAGCAACAAAACAGCAAGCCAAAGACTATGTTTGTAAATGCTCCGGTACTCCTAATTGCAGGACTGGCATTTGTAGAAGCCATAATACTTCTGTTTATGTTCTCCAACTTTGACGGATACATGGTTCTACTCGATAGCTGGACAGTAGTATTTGCACTGATTTTGTTTGTACAATTGCTAACTCCAATGGTTGCTGCAGTGATTTTCAACAACCTAAAAGAGTCAAAGCAGCAAAGACAACAGCAGGCAGTACAAACAAGCACAAACAACGCACAAGAGATAACTCTCTAAGCTAAAAGCGCAAAAGAGTTTCAATCAGAGGGGCACGCCAAAAGCGTGCCCCTCTTGCATTCATAGGCGACTCCTTTTTTTAAAAGTGCGCCGCCCACGTCCAGACTTTGCTGGCAAAGACATAATATCATAAAACCACAATTAAAAACTACTAATAAAGCATCCAAACTTATGAATAATTAGAGCAAAAAACACTAAATCTCAACGTAAAGCCCATATTGTGATAGATAGTGATAAACTGACAGAACTTAAAATCTAGGAACTGAGAGTATGGGTAGTAGATTTAAAAAAGACACAGGTCAAACAGATAATACGACGGATCAATCAATCGCTTCCATGCAAAACGTTGAGCCGTCATTTACTGATATAGAACAAAGTTATATTGATAAGGAAACATCAGATATTACTGCCGAGCTGTTGATTAGCGCTATGGATCAAACTAACGACGGATCAAAGGAAACTGACAGTAACGAGAGTAAAAACAGTGCCGAAGTTCTATTGGATTCATTGCTAATAGGGGAGGGTGTAGATAAATCCCAAGGACAAGAAACAGAAGCCGAAAATACCGGCGATGTTGATGCTCTTGTAGCAGACATGCTAAGCGCCGCATTAATTGACTCTGATAAGGAGCAAGCAGATGCAAGCTCAGAACATGCGTACGAGCGTGAGCAAGCGTTCGATTCTGTTCAAGGGCACACATACGCAAATGAGCAGGACTACATGCCCGAATATGGGAGCTCACACGGGCAAGAGCAAGAGCTCGACTATGAGTACACATATGAACAGAAAAATGCGCAAATAACTCAATATGAACAACCGGCAGAGCAAGAGCAAGCCGCGCCGTCCATTGCCGAGCAAGAAGCACAAGCTGAAAGACCGGTAAATACGACATCAGAACTTCCGGATGCCGCTGCAAATCTTAGCTATGAAGGAATCGAGCAAGGTCGGCTGATCATTGAAGCCAAGAAAAGACGCATTTGGCCATTGTTTGTTACAGGCATAGTAATATTCATTTTAGCCACAGCCGCAATCACTTATGTAAATCGTATGCTCGATGCAAATCTGGCAGCAGAAAACGCACAAAAGGATTTGGCTACAGAAGCGGTTTTGGATGAATCTATCGCCCTGATCCAAAACGCTGACTCAGTTATAGTCGCTCTGGATAAGGCTTCAGCTTCTGTTATTACCGAAAACGATATTCCCAGATTAGAGTCTCTTATTGGTCAAAAGGGTAGCATTTTGGCCTCACTAAAAAACGCTTCCGGCAAAGCGCAAGAAGCCAAGAACAGGTTTATAAGTTCCGAGAAAGTAGACCTTTCTCAAAATGCGATCGATGCTGCCGCGCTTCGTGAGCAGATGTTGGAAATGAGCTCTTCGATCACTGAATATGATATTGCTGCCATGAAGACTACACTTGCAGTTGAGTATGTTTTCGCGATGATACTTGACGCAGATTCCGAGATGAGACAGGCCGTAAGTGCGGTAAACAGTGGCGGGTCAAGTGCAGTGTCTCAGTCGCTGGAGGCTAACAAGCGTGCGCTGGAAAAACTGGTTTTAGCCGAGCAGGCAATCGCTGTGCTAGACATGACACTACTGCAAGTGGATTTAAAATCAATCTCGGATTATCTTGGAGCAAAGAAAGCAACGGCTGAGATAGCGGTAGCTTCCGATCAGGCATTTATTGACGGTGATTACAACACTTATCGGGCAAAGACCGATGAGTTTAACGCCAAAGACGAAGAAGCTGTTACACTTGCCGCCAATATACCGGCAGATGCCAGATCGCTGATCTATACAGCTTATGAAGAAAAGACAGCACAGTTAAAGTTGGATTACGCTGAGATAAGGTCGCGAGCAGCAGAAAATGATGCTCACTTGCGGGATTATCTTGGCGTTACAATAGAACAAGCGCCCGCAAGCGAACAATCCGCTCAGCAGGCAGGGGAAGCATCGATGTAATCATTGCACGCCATCTTCTGCTCAGTTTGTCCCAGCTATGTTCGCGCAGACAACGACATTACGCTAGGTAGTGTCGTATCCTGCTCAAACAAATCTGACGCAAACTGAGCAGAATCTGACGCACAAGCATTAAATCGGTACTTCCCAAGGGAATAAAGGTTATAATTACTAGGAAGTGCCGATTAAATACGAGATAAACGACCTTAGCAGCCGTTTTGTTTGGAGGAGTAATGGCCAAGCTGGTTGCATATGTAGATGAGCTTGTGCAAGAGGTGGGTCCAAGACCTGCAGGAACGCAACAAGAGCATCAGGCAGCAGAATTAATAGCTTCAAGGCTAGACGAGTTTGGACTAAATGTAGAAATAGAAGAGTTCTCCTGTGCGAGAAACATGGGCTGGGTTCGTGTACTTTATTACGGGCTCTGTGCGGCAGGCGCTGCGGTCATGATTTTTTCTCCCGGACTACATATTGTTGGTGCCATCGCGATTATCATAGGTGCCGTATTGATGGTGTTGGATCACCTTGGTAAAAACCCATTATTCTCACTAATTAGTACAAGCTTAAGCCAAAATGTGATTGCACGTTACGAGCCCGAAGGGGCGGATTCCTCCGGCAGGTCAAAAAAGGTTGTCATCTTGGCTCACTATGATACTGCCAGGACAATGGTTCAAGCTTCTCCATTGTTAGTTAAAAATTACTCTGTGATGCGCTCGGTAGTAAGGTATGGAATTATCGCGCTCATGGTGTTTGCGATACTTTTGCTAATGCCGTTTCCACCAATTGTCATCACTGTGATATCAGTTATTGCAGGCGTGTTGTCTTTATCAGCAGCAATCCCGCTGGTGGCAGAAATAGTAAACTTCTTTATGCCGTACAACCAAGGCGCAAACTGCAACGGTTCGGGTATTGGTGCAATTTATGGTCTGGCAACAGCTCTTACAACTGGCGGCGAATCGCTTCAAGGTTATAGCGCAAGCAGGCGCGATGGCACGACGCGTAAAGGTGCCGGTCGCAGAGGATCTTCACGCGGAGATCGTTCAGAGCGAGGCAAGCGCAGAGAGCGCACCGTTGATGAGCTTGAACTGGCAGCAACCGATGCGCGCGCAGGACGCAACGCCGATTTCACCGGCGACATTCGTTCAGGAAGGGTGAGGCCCAGAGGAGGCTTTGACAAGAAAGACGCCGAAGATATTTCAAGCGATGAATCCGGTCAAAATCAAGGATTTTCTGTATCGGACACCGAAGCTTTGGCAGGAGGTTTGTCTTCCGGTGCCAAGATGAGTGTTGATGCCGGTGCAGCCGCTGCCGCTATGGCTGCCGCAGCTGTAGGAGCTGGTATTGGCGCATCAGTTGAGCAAGCAAGCGCAGCAATTGCAGGCGGTGAAAAAACAGACGCAGCGCAGAGTGGTACGGAAGCAGAGTCATTTGATCTCCACAAGCAGATTAGGGATCTCCAAGGCAAGCCATCTTTTGGTTCTGTAGGAAACGATCTGTCGAGTCCTTTTATCACTCAAAGATCGCCAAGAGGTGAGGCTCAAACTGAGCAACCAATAGATGGCAAAAACACGGCTCAGTCTGTTGACGAGATGGAACGTCTGGCCATGCAAGACGGCATGGCAGAAGAAGCTTCAAATCGCTCTCACAACACCGCGCAGGGTGCATCCATAGATGCAAGTCTAGCCGGAAAACCGGCATGGTTTGTTAAGGCAAAACTAAACGCTGAAAAAAAATTGGCATCTGCAGACAACAAAGAAACTGTCGAAGATGGCGATATAGTGCGCTCACAATTTGCCGACGTACCCGTAAGCGGCAGGGCAGAAGTAGAAACAGCCGAAAACGATCAGGTGCATGTTGAGCGATCCAGATTTGCAGAACCGCAGCTTCAAAACAAGGCTGCACCTATCCAACCGCATGACGATCAGCAAACTCAAGAACAAGAACAAGAACAACAACAAGAACAGGCTCAGGCTCAGCATCTTGATGGACAGCAGATAAGCGATCAACCAAATCTGCAGGCAAGAGAACATTTCAAAGCGCAGCTAAAAGAGCAGGAATTGCAGCGAGAAGCAGCTTTAGCCGCGCAACAAAAAGTCGTTCAGACACCAAATACAGATTACGACCGGGGGTATGTACCCAATACACAACAACAAGTTTCTCCGGAAGAAAGCCACCAAGCAGTGCCTGATGTAGATAGGCAAATAATGCCGGAGGTTATTGCTACATCCTCTCCGGCTTATGCAGTTCCAATTGTTCAGAATGCACCACAAGTACACCAAGATATTCTTGAGACGAAACTGCAAGAGCAAGATCGCAACACGTCAAGCGTCAGAGAGTCGGACATCCAACAACAACTATCCTCACAGGAACCTACACCCCAAGATGCACCATCGGCATCAAAAGACAATCTTGCCGGAATCGACCGCCAAGCGTTTAGTGTACTTCCGGCATCAGACAGCGGTGCCTCAAAGGTGATCGTTCCGTCTCAGGAAGCAAGCCATCCACAAACCGGTTCTAGTGAGCCTGCAAAAAGACCGGGCTTGGGGCAAGGACTGCGTTCAAGACTGCGCAATTTGCCAAGTCTTTCTCTGGAAAGCACCGGAAACATTCCCGCTCAACAGGCAACCCTACATGCCGAGCCGGTAGCCAAAGAAGAAATATTTTCTGATGACAGCTCTGTGGTCAGCTCAACAGGAGCTTTTGTTCCGCTGGGTACCACAGGCGTAATGCGACCGGTAGGAACCGACCTGCTAGAGTATCACAACGGCAAAGAAATATATGTGGATGACGCTGATGACACCTCAATTTCTGAGCACTATTCCCAAACCGGAGAGTATACAGAACCGGAGTTGGTGCAGATACCCAATTCACGCATGAAATCTTTCTTGGGCTCTGTAGGAGACAGACTAACCGGCAAGAAAAAAGAAAAACTGGACGACTCACCCTCATCGTGGCTAGGCGTGGATGAGCGTTACGATGCTCGTAAAGAGGGTCACGAAATAGGCTCATGGGATAACTTTAACGAAAAGAAATCCGACAATGACAACTGGAATGGTGGAGCCTATGGTGGAGGTACATTTGAGGAAAACGTTGATGCCATGATGTCTGCCAGCAATGTTTTACTGGATAAAGAAGTTTGGTTGGTGGCACTTGGCGCAAACGAGTCAAAGAACGTTGGATTAGCTAACTTGTTTGAAAACCACGGCAGCGAGCTAAAGAATGCGCTCTTCATCAACCTTGTAGGCGTTGGCACAGGTGACCTGGTATTTACGATAAGCGAAGGAAACTTCCGCCCAATACAGACAGATCATCGCATGCAAAATCTTGTAAGCAGCGCAGCGCAAGATATGGCCATTCCTATCGGGCCGGTCGCTTTTAACGCTTTCAATACCGATGCGACCGAAGCCTTAAAACATGGTGGAAGAGCAATCTCCATTATGGGGTTAGGTAATAAGGTTCCCTTAGGCTGGCGCTGGTCAGACGATGAAGTATCACGTTTACGAGAAGACAATCTGGTTGACGTTGTTAGCCTGGTGCTTGAAGTGATAAAAAACAGTTAGATCTGGCAGCAAACAGCACATAGAACGGCAAGGTATCTAATGAACATAATAATAGTAGGATGTGGGAGAGTAGGTTCACAACTCGCCGTATTGTTTTCGGAGAGAAAAGACGACGTTGCCATCATTGATGTTAACGCCGAGTCGTTTAGCAGGTTAAGCAGAAACTACGAAGGTCGTACCATTGTCGGAGTTGGCTTTGACGAGGATGTACTGATAGAGGCCGGAGTAGAAGAATGTGATGTTTTGGTGGCTGCCACCAATATTGATAACACCAATTTAATGATTTCCGAGGTAGGGCGAAACCTTTTTGGTGTTCCGCATGTACTGGCGCGCCTCTATAATCCAAATCGCGAAAACGCTTATCTTCAACTGGGACTAGACTTTGTGTGCGGCACAGTTCTGGTCGCCGAAGAAATGTATTCAAAAGTAGTTGCCGGCCACGGTAGCCATATCGACACTTTTGGAGATTACGAGATTCTCCACTTTTCTTTAGACCTTAGTTCAAAAGGTAAGGACTCGATAAAAGTAAGCGATCTGGAGCGTGACCACGAGATCAGAATAATCGCTTTTGAGCGCAAAGAGACTAAGCAAAGCTCGATTCCCTCTGACGACAGTGTGCTTAATGCGGGCGATATCGTGTTAGCATGTGTTCGCACCGATCTCATCGACGAGTTTAAACAATATATGCATGGGTAGTCAAAATCTTAAGGCTACACCAAGAAAGAGGATCGATCATGTACATAATCATCAACGGCGGTGGAAAAGTTGGCGAATATCTGGCCACAAAACTCTCGAGTGGCCGTCACGATGTTGCAATTATTGAACAAAACGACAAACGCCTGGATCGTTTGATACTCACTCTCCCCGGAAAAGTTTTGATGGTTCATGGCGATGGTTGTGACTCACAGTACCTTGGAGATGCAGGCGCTGAAAATGCCGATATATTTGTTGCGACCACGGGCTCAGACGATGTCAACTTGGTCTCATGCGAGATCGCCAGACTTGTGTTTAACGTACCGCGCACGATTGCCAGGGTAAACAATCCCAAAAACGAAAAGATATTTAGACGCATGGGAATCGAAGCTGTGTCTTCAACCTCGGTAATTACAAGACTGATCGAAAGCGAAGCGACTTTTGGTGCAGTGCACGCGATCATGTCCTTAACTCAAGGGGATCTGGTTGTTACGGAAGTAAACATCCCTAATCCGTCTGCGATGACTAACTCATTGGACGAAAAGCCTAGGGGACGTAAAGTCGCCGACATCAGTTTGCCCGAGGGTTCACTTTTAGTTGCTGTTGGCAGGGGAGAGTCACTGGAGATTGTTAAAGGTGCAACAACACTCTACCCGGGAGATCTGGTTATTGTTGTTCATAAAGAAGGTTTAGAAACTGAGGTGAAAGACATACTGCTAGCGCTCCAGGGTGGGGTTTAGAACGCTAGCAGCACAGAACCAGGCGATAAATCGCCCCACAAGGGAGGAGGGCTTTAGGCTAAAGGCTGAAGGCTAATAGAAAACAAGTATCTAATCTAATAAACACTTGCTTTGGGAAGTCGCCATCGCTCTTGCACTTAAAAGAGCTACTGCAAGCCCCCCCTTGCTCGTTACATATTATACATATAACAATTAGTAAAAAGCAATAGCAATTAACAAATTAATTTCCGACAGCACAAAAAAACTGTTTGGCAGTTAGCTAAATTGCGATTTTTTTATCATGCTTAAACCGCGTCTTGGTAGTTAGACTAATTTACTACCAAGAGTCAAATTCTTTACTTGCACTTTTTTGTTGACCTTTTGGCATACCCACCATTTGCCCCGCAGCAATATCTTTGCATTCACACATCGCCTTAACTTGCATCACCCAACTAAGCTACTGGCAATAAGCCATTAGCTAGTAGTTGCGCATGTATGCGCTTGCTACGGTTTTGGTGTAGCTAAAATCCGAGCTCTTTAACTTGCTCTTCAGTCAAGTACTCAAGAATATCGCCCGGTTGACAGCGCAGTTCTCTGCATAAGCCATCAAGCGTAGAAAAGCGAATAGCCTTAATCTTCCCTGTCTTAATTCTCGACAAGTTCATCGGAGCAATATCGATTTTTTCGGCAAGATCTGTCTGTGACATTTTTCGATCTGCCAGTACACGGTCTAATCTTAGTATTATTGGCATTCCACCCTAGCCTCACAACGTCTCATCACTATGTTCCTGCAAAAGCACCCCATATTTAAATATTGCGGAAAAAGCAAAGAATATAAACGCAATTATGAGTGCTGATACGTTTATATGTATTATAAATGAATCTGTGGCCTGATTACCAGACATATAGATATTAAATATTGGTACTTCTGATGCAAAATAAAAACCAACAGACAAAAGAGACTCAGCAATTGCGAACAACAGGAAGAAAATTCCGGTTACGCGTAAATGTTTAACTAGTCTATTTGTAAACGGTGATTCTCCGACAATTATGTCGGAGAGGATCCTATAAGCATAAACTATCGCACCAATTGCCAGGACACCAGATAAGAACAAGTATACTGTCCCGGATACATTCGCGTGCATAAGCCCGGAGCTTACAGTGTCGATAACTGACAGAACCAACAAGATAAGCCAAGTTATTATAAATACTATCAGCAAAACTAATAATATTTTTCGAGCTAATTTGAATCCCAACTCCATTTTCCCTAATGCCTTTTGTAACTCTCTCGATTCTTCCCCGCTCATGGATCCCCTCTCAACACAAAACTCATTATTTGATAATAATATCAAATAATGTCAAGGCATTGTATAGAAACAAAGCCTTAATATAGGAATAATAGCAAAATTACTACACTAACTATTATCCCCAACCCAGCGAAACGCATGGGCCGCCTCTGATGCCTACTGCGATGCAAAAAGCAGATGCAGTAACGCCTCCATTATTAAACAGCATGATTCCCTCCCTCCTATCAAGTAGTACCAACCATCATGCGAAAGTAATTCGCATAATAGTTCTTCATTAGGCTACAGTATGGATCCTTACTTTTCAGATTTTCAAAAGCATAGTAAGATCTAGCCCTGCAGCCTCCTCCACAAAAGAACTTAATCTCACAGCTCGAGCATTCATCAAACAACTCAACGCTTGATGAGGACAGTTCTTTTTTTAAAGGTGTATTAAGTATCTCGTCTAAATCATTATCAAAGATTGAACCTAGACTCAATTTAGGGTCGTGCAGCATATGACATGGATACACTGTTCCATCATAGGAGACGCTAATTGTATCTCTTCCGGCACCGCAGGTTCTTCTCACAAATACATGTGGCCCGACNNAGGCGTATCTATATTAGCTTGCATAAATACTGTTGATAACTTTTCCAGATCTTGATTATTGGGCAGGAGCCCTTTTAGATCGCTGCTATTTAAGCTTGAAGAGAGCAGGCTAAAATTAAGAGTTGTGCCAAGATCCTTTGAAAGCTTGATATATTCTTGTATATCGTCGATGTTTTTAGCATGTATGGTAACTATTAGGTGTGCAGCAATACCANNGCCTCTTTTATCATTAATACAGCTTCTTTTAGTTTAATGAAATCTTTTACCAACCTTACATGTGAAGGTGAGTTTTCCGACCAACTATCTAATGACACCGAAACATGATCCACATATTTGGCTACACTTGCAAGCTGCTGTTTTGTAATTTCAAGTCCATTGCTTAAGATATCAATCGATTTAAATCCACACATATTCTTAGCATGCTTAACAATATCTTGTAGATCATCACGAAGAAACGGCTCGCCTCCGGATATCACAATGTGGTCAACATGCTGTTCGCTTAACCGGATTAGCGCTTTTTTAATATTGCTGAGTGATGCATCGCTTACAAGGTTTCTGTTATTGTCTTGCGAATAACAGCCAATGCAGCTTAAGTTACAGCGTTGAGTAATATGGAAATAAACCGATCTTAATGTAGGCTCTATAATTTGATCAACAAAATAGCCGCCGTTTTCCAAAGTTGTAAATAGATCCTTATCAACTGCTTCAATCTCACTTTGTGAAGCATCATCCTTAAACATCTTGTGGCAAACTGCAAAACCCTCAGCAGTAAGACCAACTAAATAGCCGTTGTTTAGGTTTCCAAGCATAGGAACGTTTTGATACGTAAATTCTACAACCTGTGCACCAAACTTCATTTTCCCCCCAATGTGATATTGCACAATAGCGACAGTGCAAAGCATTAAATACATCAGAGTTATTAGGCACAAGAAAGGGGCGAAAAAATAACTTAAATAATGTTCACAACTGCTAGAACAAATCATTAATTACTTAAAATACCAAACTATACCTTATAGCTCATTGAGAGAATTATATATTATATATATGATAATCTGCAATAGGTCAGATAAAGAATATTGTAAAAAAAATTAGCTTATGTATAAAGCAGTATATATTAGTCATTTGTAAGGCTATCTTATATTAAGTGGATAAAATTTCACCGTGACTGTCATATGTAAGTAAGAAACTAACAATTACTTAAAGAGAAACAAAGCAAATAGATTCATATATAAGAGTGGCAGAATAAGACACTAAACATTTATTGCTAAATAATATGGATAAAATAAATATGTATTTAAGAGTTAGTTAAGATTTTAGAAAAACCCTGTTAAGAAATTTCATGCAAAAATTACTCTCAAGAACTTTTTTACGCTCAAAAGTGCAGAGGCCAGATGCTTGTGTCCAAGCTAAGGGAAAGAGCACCCTGAAAACTGGCAAAAGTGAGGGGAACGAATAGGGGTTGAGAGTATCAATAAGCACCGTTGGCGTCATTTCGAACAAAAGTGAAAGCTTGGGGAAGTGGCAATCGTTTGATCGATACAACTTGCACTCAACAAAAACTCAATACTACGTTCGAATCTAGTTGGTAGATAGATCGTGTTTCGCCAGATTTTAAGATCTGGCTCTTTGTGTTTATTTAGTAAGAGGGGAAAAGAGGAAGGGTTTGTGATGGAACGCGGGAGACATATGAAAACGTCGGAAACAAGAACAAAAGGAGGTGCGTCTGCGATGAGAACTGTACAAACACGTAGGTACAAACGCGGTTCGAGGGGAACTGGAGTACTTAGAAAAGCATTGATAACATTACTTGTGTTGAACCTAACACTGATGCTGGCAATGCCAATTGGAATTTTTGCTGATGATATTATCATCAACGGCAGTGATGTTACAGTTGATAGCGGAAACGTTGAAGCTCAAAAAACTGACGCATCCAAAGAAGATACTAAAGGAGGTGACAAAGAGCCAAGCAATGATGCATCCGATGCTACAGAAGCAGATGCAAAGACCGATGTTAAAGAAGAGAAAACTGCAGATACAAAAGAACCCACCTCTGAAACTGACTTAAGTAAAGATACTGATACGGACAAAGAAGAAGCAGATGCAGCAAAGAAAGCCGAGGCAGATGCAGATAAAAAGGCTAAAAAAGAGAATGACGGATTCGCAGCGACAAAGCTTCCGGGGGGAGGCATACAGTTGCTCGGTGGACCGGATCCACTTGATCCGACCACATTTTATGTTGATTCTTGGGAAGAATTGAAAACTGCGATAAGAGATACCAGTATTAGAACCATCGTATTATCACGTGACATTCAGCGCACAGGTGGTATAGATGCTGCCAATGACCTTACGCCGCAAAGTCCAAACTTGTTGAGAAAAAACGACCTTACCATAGACGGGCAGGGTAATACGCTTGACTTCAGAAACGATGGAGCAGACACCGCAATAAATAGATCAGGAATCTGGCTAGATAGCGATGTCAGCGCAGCAACTTTTACTTTAAAGGATATCGAGATCATTAGACCAAACGTTATCCTTGTCAGTCGTGCTCCGTTGATCCGTGTTGGTGACAGTTTAGGCAATGATGTGTCCACCAGCTCTAACGGCGCAAACTGGACAATCAACCTACAAGACGTTTCTGCCCCAATATATGACGCCGCTAAAAAAGTGGCTCCTGAAGACGCAGTGGATGTCACCAGTGCTCTTGCGCCACGAGGCGGCTTTGTTCATGCTCACAGATCTACGCTAAACATCACAGGCGATGTAACCTGGATAAATGAACGAGAGAGTGCAACCATATTCCAAGCATCAAAAGTGCTTTTGAATGGTGCTGAAACAGAATTGCGAGCGCTGGCAAACACTCATAGTATTCGATCAAGTGCATCGAGTATGAGAAATGAAGTATCTGTGCTCGGGGGGGCACAGATGCATCTTTATTCAGTAAATGCAGCTGCGGTGTCAACCGTTTATATGCTGTCTGATCCAGATGTTGGATCTATAGAGTCCGGAGCCTTTTTTACGGTTTCCGGCAAAGCAGCTTCCGGACAACCTTCATTCGCCGAAGTCAGAGGAGATGGATCCGGAGCATATGTTGAAGGTGGTGTAATCTGTCTTACAGGTGATATTGGTGGATACAATATCACAGAAGGCGGCAAGTTAAGAGTTATTGCTGAACGAGCCGGTAATAATCAAGGTATGCCTGCCATGATCCAAGAGATTGATGGCGCTAACTTTATTGTTGATGGCGAAGGCAGCGAGCTATATGCCGAGTCAAAAGGACACCAAGAAGATCTTGGAGCCACAATTCGTATCAGGTATGACGGCAATCAGACCTTTAGAGTTAGTGACAAAGCAACACTTACAGTTATTAAGCGTGAGGCTCCCGGAGACAAAACACCTCCGGCACTAAGGTTTGGCGTTAATCCAAACAACAGATTTATAGTTTCCGGCGGAGCAACGGTTAACATCTTGAATGAAGTACATAATGATTCAGGGAACCCTTCAAGTACAGGTGGCGTGGGCACAGGTGCTGCTGTCGAATACGACAGCAGTAATTTTGCCTTTGAGTTAACTGGTCAAGAGTCCGAAATCAGGTTAGAGTCAAAATTCAGCTCAGCAATATCTGCCGGAGACCATAACAACGGCACGATAACTATGGGGCAAGGTACTATTTTCCGTGCAATAGGAAATGTAGATCCCGGAAATAATTATGGTGTCATCAGATCCGGAGACGGCTTTAAGTTCAACTCTGATGAACCCCTCTTTTACGATTTTATCAACACAAACGAAAACCCCAGAGCTCGTGTATTTTCAACCGGAGCACAGGGTGCAGAGTTTAATGTTGACAACTGTGATGTCATGTTATGGGGAAACGGTTATGATGCAAATATTCCTAACATACCTTGGGATGGAACATTTTATAAAGCATGGCTTAAGCTCAATTTTGTAGCTACAGGTCAAAACTTCAGAAACATAACTCAAAGCGATGACGATAGTTTTAGCAATGATGCAGACAGTCTTGGTGCCAATGGTTTTGAGAACTTCCGTCGTATATCCGGAAACAACGCCGGTCCAAGGTTTGATCTTGGAGTTATGGATCTGACCAATGCTGATAAATATGCTCGTGCTTTGGGTACAGTTAGAGAAGGAAGAGCAGTTCCTGGGCGCCCAATAAATGATGGCGAAGTATTTGGTCGCATGGAACTTATCAGAGCGGGATCTACCGATGTTGTAAGGTTGTCCGGTCTAGTTTCAATGAGAGATGAAGAAGTTTATGAGGAGGAGACTGTTGATCCGCTGGAAGGTGTTTTGCGTTATGGAAACGGCAGCACATTTCTTGGATCCGGCGATACGTACAAATTGGTTCAGGCTTGGCGTGGTGTCAACGATAACGAGCCGGTACAAGGTGCATTAGACAAAATTCGTATGGCTGAATATATAAATGAGACGCCCAAGGTTGTTCAAGACGTTTTACCGCCAGTTCCGGCAAAGATTACCAGTCCGACTGAGGACAAGATCTGGATTGGTGTAACAAACCAAGTTAGGGGCACATACCTAGCGGGTACTGCTCAAGCTTCGGCAGAGATACATAATCCGGAGCCGGCAACTTCGCTTACAGCAATTAGGACGAATGCTAACGGTGTTATTCAAGAGACTCTCACCGGCGACAGCATTCTTAATCAGGACGGAACATGGTCATTTACGTTTGATGACATAGATGGTTTCCAGCAAGATGACAGAGTTTACTTTGTTCTTGGGGATGAAAAGGACAACAAAAATCCGATTGTTGATACGCCAAAACGAGACACAATCATCAAAGCTGCTCCATATGTGACAGTATCTTTGCCGGATCTAATTGCCTCATCTCAACCCGCAGTAATTGGTCTTGATAGAGCCTATGCATTAGCCGGGTTGACTGATAGTTCCAGAAATGATGAGCTGCGCATAACGATTGATGCCGACTTTACTATCCGTCCGGGAAGTGGCTCCAATTTGCCTACTGGTGCCCGAGCTTATGACGTTGAGCCTGACTGGGGCGCAAAGGGTGAGTACGGATACAAGCAAGGCGATAATCCTGCTGACCCACAAGAGAATATGACTTTGGTTATCCAAAAGAATAAGCAGATCAAAGAGGCTTTTGCAGCTGCTAATGCCAACGGAAAAGCGTACACAGTACACTTTGAAGCAATTGGTGACACAGATCTAAAATCAAGCAATACTGTGACGGTAATGCCAACCAGCACACCATATATTGATGCAAACAGTTTTGAGATATCACAAAATGCTGCCATTGCTATGATGGAAAAAGCTGATGATGCCAGAGATGACGAACTGATTGATCGCGCGGGTGCGACCGGCGGAAACGATTTGGATACTTCAACATGGAGCCCTGACAACGTACGTGTTGTCCACCCTGTTAGTATATCCAATCCGCCTGTGGCAGGCGAGACATATGACGTTACTTTCTATGTTGACGGACATCAAGGAGACCCTGAGTATGCAACAACAGTGCAGATGTATGTAACAAGCGGTCCAACACCGATAATAACTGCACCAACGGTAAAGCTTTGGATAGATGGCGGCGATATTCCTGCAGGCTATATTGATGCTGATGATTACGTGGAAGAAAAAGTTTACAATGCTGCCGGGCAGAGAGTTCCTGGTGGTGATCGTTTTTATCAAGTTCAAGCTTACGATCATGCAGAGGCTGGCGCTGCTGACATCTCAAACAGAGTAGAACTTGTAGATACCAATCTTAACAAAGCGGTTTATGGAGTATATAAAACTACATATAGCGTCACAAATAGTGCGCTAAATCCAACAACTGCTACTCGTACGATCATTGTCGGTCCGCTATCTGAGGGTGACTATACGATCAAGGGATACAACTTTGTTGTAACTTCAGATGAAGTTCAAAATGCAAGTTCTCCCGCGATGAAAGACACTCTCATTCGTGAAGCTACGTTTGCAGAAGCATGGCGATTAGCCGGCATCAATGCACCGGAGGTTATTCCAAGAAGCAACATTCTTACAGGAGGACGCGATAACTTAGTTAGCACTCCGGGAACATATACCGGGATCAACCTGACTGTAAATCCACAAGCACCACTGATAGCTCCTACGCTTCCCTTGCAAGCAGAAGTTGTGGACAGAGATCTTATAGCCAGAGGTACAGCAGACAGCAACCAAAAGTTTGCTGTAGTGGCAAACGATAACATTCAGCGCACAGATGATCAGCTAAGAGCCAATAGAAACGACAACGCTTGGTTAGTCGCTCAAGCCCAAGCCTTAGGATATAAATTCTCTCTAGACATGGAAGTACCTTTTGGCGAACTTGGCACCACAGAAAACGTTGCTGTTAGGATAGTGAGTAACGATATACCAGCAAATCCAATTCCCGGACAAACCTATCCGGTGGTGTTTGCTCCTACAGGAATCGATGGGGTAACAGTTACAACAAATTTCATCGCTTCCGACGGCAATCAGGCACCTGTAATTACCTTTGATGCTCCGAGTGCAAATGACGAATATGGCGGATACCCACTAGTCATACCACAGACTCCGGGGCAGTCTCACTTCCTCACAGCAGATGAGATTAAAGCAAAGATGAAAGCTATAGATGATCGTGATGGGGATATAACGCTTACTGATGCAACAGTATTTAGTATTGATGGCAGACCAATGGGTCTCTCCAACACAATCATCGATACACAAAACATTGGTGTGTATAGAGTAATTTACCAAGCTACCGATAGCGATGGATCAACCTCACTTCCGGCTACTCGAGCGATTGTCGTTACTGATGGACGTCACGAGATTGATACCGGCAATCCTGACGATAAAACCGATGGTGTAATCATTGCTGCCAGAAACTTTGTTAAGTTGAGCAGTGAAGTCAATGGCTCAATTGACCAAGTATTTTCTTTTTCTGGTGCTGCTTTCTACAATGAAGACGGTACACCTATTTTGTCTCCTGACAGAGAAATAAGAAACTGGGCAGAAGTTACAGACCCGGCACTTCAAAACCCATACAAGGCTAATCCTGCACTCAATGAGGATCCTGGATATGAGTTTGTCATAGGAATAGCCGGTAAGGCAACAACAAAAACAATTCGTGGTTTTATCACTGATGGTGATGTGTTGTTCCAAGGTGGAGAAAACGATCAATACTCGATGTCTTCTAAGCACTTTTACAAGACAATTGAAGAGGCGAGAGCTATGAATGGCTCTGCATTGTTAGACAACTTGATTGTTGCTTCTGAAACCAAGGTATTTAAACTTGTAGATGCTGCTCCTGATCCTCGTGTTAGAGTAAAAAGTACTTCTAACTTCCCGGGAGATCCTATAGTTGCACCATCTACATTCCCGATAACTTACAATCTTCAAAAAAATATGGCAGCAGCAGGTACGCCTGATTGGCAGCCGGTAAATACAAGTCCGGCTTCTGAAATTACTACCGATGGTCGTATTAGAAGTGTGCCCGATCCACAAATCACAGTTACAACTCCAATTGAGATTCAGCCGGGTGATAGATTTGATCCATATGATGGTGTAGAGCTGCTAGATTATGAAGGAAATGATATAGATCCCAGTCAAGCAGATTATGTTGGTAATGTAGACACAACAACGCCGGGGCTTTATCCCATTCAGTATTCATACACTGATGGTAACGGTGGTACAACTAATGCGGCAGACGGACAGCGCGTAGTTGTTGTAAATGATGGACGATACACCATATCTGATGATACTTATCCAACAGACGGGCGTATTGTTTACGGCAATTCCTTTGTCATTAAGGCAAGCGAAGTAGCAGGACTGACGGATAGAAATGTTCAAATCCTTGATAGATCTCAAACTGCTATCTATAACGGTAAAACCGGAGCAATTCTGCCAAGGTCACTAGTTAGCGTAGCAGACGGACATGCTTACAGTGCAGTTGAAGCTGATTATCCGATAACTTTAGTAGGTCAAGATGTGCCGACAGGAACAATCAACAGAAACATCACCGCTTCTGTAGTAGATGCTGACATTATCTATCCTCCTAAAGATCCGGGATATGGTGTGCACATCCATGGTAAGAATCTTGTGCTTAGAATAAGTGAGGCAGAAGCTCTTGCCGCTCGAGGCTTAGATGGAACAAATGGTGTCATTGACACAATGAATTTTGGTGCCACAAAGACCACAGAAGACGGCACAGTGACTCATCCAGACATCGTTGTTGATGATGTGTCTGATGGCGGCAGGAACTTTGTTAGTAATCTAACCGATGCTGATAGAACAAATGACACAGGAGTATTTACATATAAAGTGCGAGATGTTGCCGATGAATATGATGGAGATATTGAAGACACTATCTTTACCATTACCGTATTAGGCAGCGCCAACGCACCTGAGATTGCTATCACACCAAAACCGCTAAATATAAACATTCAAGATGGTGTTAGCGGCAACTTAACTCCCGCGCAAATCATGCAAGGAGTAACTGCTACAGATGTAGAAGATGGAAATCTTACTGATGAAGTAGAGTACGTAATCTATAACGAAGCAGGAGATGTTGTAACCTCAATTCCTGTAGATGTGCCTGCTTTCTATAAGGTTGTATACACAGTTGAAGACTCCGATCATGATAGAGACACCGATTCACGTGCACTGTTAATCAATGATGGCCGCTATAAATACAACAGCGACAATGTCATAGAGGCACTAAGCTTTATCATCAATAGAACTGACGTTAATGCTCAAGATGCCAACAACCAACTTCTAGAGATGACTGAAGCCAATGCTTGGACGAGCTCTGGAGATAGTATCACTGTAGTAATACGTTCTAACGGTTCATATACAAATCAGATAAATACACAAGGGTATCGTGTCATCCTTGCAAGTGGAAATCTAGAAGCAGGCGTTCTTGCACGTGTTATCGAAGATAATGCAGACGGGGCTTTACCTGTGCGCGATGGTGTATCTGATGGAAACAGCGACAATGGCATCAAGTACTCTATTTATGCGCATAACTTCCGTATCAATACCACAGATGCTAATGCACTTGCAGCAAACACAAATGCGGCTGCAGTTGCTGCTACGCTCATTGGAGAGGCAGGTGCACAATCTTACGACCGCACTTTAGCTGAGTTTGGTATCGGAAGCACTGTCAGATTTATGTCTGACGGAGGTTTGCGTGCAGCAGCTCCATTTGATTCGGGCAGAAACAAAGGTACATACGAAATTACATTTGAAGTAGCTGATGACAGCGAAGCTACAGTTGTGATCAAAGCATTTGTAGATGATGGGTTCCCGCCTGTACTTACAGTACCCGCAGTTAGGTCGTATGATTTAAACGTTAATCCCGGTTCAATCGACTATACAACTGGTATGTCAGCTATTGACGCTGAAGACGGCGATATCACACAAAATGTTACCTATGATACCAGCAACGTTGATGTAACAAAGAGAGGTTTTTATGATGTGCCTTACACTGTTACAGATTCAGACCATAACACTGTGACAAAAACTACTCAAGTTTCTATTGGTTATCCAAACCCAATAGGAGGCTACATTGTTGATGCCTTTAACTTTGTTGCCACAGTAGATGAGATCAATGCATCAAGTGCTTCACTTAGCGACCAAATACTTGGATACTCTTTTGCACATGCTTGGAAACAAGTAGACGAAAATGGCAGCATACGAATGGTGCAAGACGACTCGCTGCTTACAGTCAAAGAAAACGGTGGATTTGCAGCTACAGTTAAGGAAAACCCGGGATACAGCATTGTTCTTACAGTGAGTGGCGCACCTATATATGGCAATGCTGTTCCTGAGCAAGCAGTTGACGGTACAGTAATAGATCGTGACTTAATTACTCGCGAAATCGTCAATCCAGATACCGATCCAATTGTATACACCGTTGCTTCAAACAGAGTAGAGCGTGCACTTAGCCAAGCTACAGGTTATGGAGACTGGCAAACAGATCCCACTGATCGCGCATGGTTAGTTGAGCAAGCACAAGCTGTAGCTTACAAGATCGAAAAAGGCGGAATGAACTACGAGCCTGGTGTAAGCACTAAAGTTACAGCTGATGTGTTTAGCTCCACACTGCCCAATGTGCCGGTAGCTGGTGGGTCATACAATGTTGTATTTGTACCAACTGGTGTAGATCAAGTAAAACGCGATACACCATTTAACATTACAGATCCCGGAGTAAGTATCACATTCCAAGAATATCCACTGGTAATTCCACAAACTCCGGGGCAGTCTCACTTCTTAACTGCCGGCGAGATCAAAGATGAGATGACTGTTGTTGATGGTAACGGTAGCAACTTGTTGGATATAACTAATTACAGAATAGAAGGAGGCCCATTAAACACAAATAACATCATTGATACTCAAAACATAGGAGTGTACCAGGTAGTTTATTCGGTAGATTATGAGGGTGTGACTACTTCAGCTACGCGTGCTATTGTTGTTACTGATGGGCGTGAGGTCATCGACAACAGAGACCCGGATGATCTTACAGACGGTGTCATCATCTTAGCTCGTGACTTTACGATGCTACAAAAGGATGTTCGCGGCACTAAGCAAGAAGTGTTGGACAACTCAACAGCGATGGCTTACACAGAGGATGGCGTTCGCATTATCGGTGGTCTTGATGTGGCAAACTTTGACCCAACTGTTTGGAGAGAGGGTCTCCCTATTAATGAGGCAGGATATCCATTTACCCTTGTTGTTGATGGTAAAGTAGACATCAATGGCAACCCTGTTCAGAAGCATATTAGAGGTATTGTGGCTGAAGGAGATGTTATTTTCCCCGGTGGTCTTCATGATCAGTATTCGATAGTAGCAAGTCACTTCCGCAAGACCATTTCTGAAGCTGATGACATGCGTACGGATAAGTACAATCAGGAGATAGCAGCTTCGAAAACTAAGGTATTCAAGCTTGTTGCCGCGGCACCGGATGCACGCCCATTTGTAAAGAGCGACTCAAACTTCCCGGGTAGTTCTCAACCGCCGGCAATACGAGGTGAGTATGATGTTACCTTTGGCATCCAAAAGAATGTTAACGGTGCTTGGGGAACCGTATTGACCATACCCGCATCGGAAGTAACCATTACGGCTACAGTGGTTGAAGGCGAAGATCCTGTGCTAACGGTTACCAGCCCACTTGAACTGCCGGTAGGCACAGCGTTCAACCTTTCAGCAGGCGTATTATTGACTGATGCCGAAACGCCTAACCTAACAGCGGAAGAGGCAATTCTAGTAACGGATGACGGACAACCGGATAAACAAATAGGTGATCCAACAATTGTAAATCCTGTTAACTCAGCTCAACCGGGTATCTATCCACTTCAGTATGCTTATAGAGATGCTGATGGAAATGCAACGGAAGGTGCAATTGCAGACGGACAGCGTGTGGTTGTAATAAATGATGGTCACTTTACAGTGTCGCCACCAAACAACATGGATCCATCAAATGTGCCGGAAGATTTAAACGGGCGAATACTTTACGGCAGTTCATTTGTTATCAAGAAATCTGAGGTTGCAAATCAAGAGGCTCTTCTCAACAATCAGATTGTCCAGCGTTCTATGGCTAAGGCGATAGACGGCAAGACTGGTGTTGACTACGGTGGAACATCGGTAAACGTATTGAACAGAGGTGGCTACAGTGTAAATGAAGGCACGTATCCGATCATACTCTCTACCAATGATGTTCCGTCTGGCGCAATACAAAAGAACATCAATGCAGTTGTTGTGGATGCACAGATCATTGTGTCTGATGACGTAGATGGTGACGGACCAAAAGAGTTTGGTGATACTACTTATGTCTATGGTCAAAATCTTAGCATGCGTGCAGTTGAAGCCAGAAGTATTGCTATTGCAGAATTAGATTCACAAGCAGGGGTAAGGGGCGCTCTAAAACTCGGCGCTGTTCTGACCGCAGCCAACGGTGCAGTATCAGATCCGGGTATTCAAATCGTCGATACGGATAATTTCCGTGATCGTTTGAGCGACGATATTGATACAAATAACATCGGTACATATAGATTTACAGTTACTGATGGCAACAATAAAAAGACTGCTGTCTTTACAATCACAATAAGTGATCCTCCGCTGGACACTGAACTTATTGTTACGCCAAAACCACTTAGGGTAGACAGACCAGTGACTGGTGACGATGTTGATGCTAGCGGAAACCTTAGCAGGCAGAAGATCATGCAGGGCGTTTCTGCTAGAGACGGGAAAGTCGTGTCACCGCAAAATCCAACAGGTGATGTTACGGCACAAGTAACATACGTATTGTTTGATGAGAACGGAACACCGATCAACTCCATTCCAACAGACAGGGATGGCTTCTATAAAGCAACATATACATATATAGACGGAGACCAAAAGCAAATATCTGACTCACGTGGCATAGTTGTTGGTGACGACTTTGTGGTAGATGAGTATGTGATCAGAGCCAAGAGTTTCATCATCAATAAGTCTCAGGTAAAAACTGATACGACCGGCAGAGAAGCTCAATTACTTGAACTTACAGAAGCTAAGGCCTGGACACTTGAAGGCGATGTGGTGCCTGTATATATCGAGAGCGAGTATACAAATACCATAATTTCCGGTATAGGGCATTCTATTACTGTGACCGGTGGAACCGATCAACACATTGTTTATGCAAAAGTTATCGAAGACCAGACCGGCTCATTGCCTCCCGGAGACAACATGCAAGACGGAAACAGCGATAACGGTATCGACTACTCCATTTATGCGCACAACTTCCGTATTAACGAAGTGGATGCTAACGCGCTTGCGGCCAAGAAAGCAACTGCTCTGGCAGAATATGCCAACGAGCTCGTACAAAGATCTGGTGCAACAAGCTATAGCCGTATTTATTCGCTAAGCATTTTAGGCACAGCAGAATATGTTGAGGACTCTGGCTTCGCAACTTCCGGGGAGCTTGTAGAAGGAGACATCTTTACTGTTACCTTTAGAGTTGCAGGCGATCATGAAGCGCTTGTCACAATAAAGGCGTTTGTACACAACGGTAACCCACCGGTGCTTACCGTGCCCTATATGAAGAGTTTTCCGCTTAATCACAACATAACCGATGCCGAGTATATGCAAGGCGTATCAGTAACCGATGTTGAAGACGATAATGCTGTTCCACCGAGACCAATAAGCATTTCTTATGATTCATCTCATGTAGCAACCAATGATAGGGCTATTTTCTCGGTTACCTATACAGTTACAGACTCCGACCACAACACTGTGACACAAGACGGATTGATTCTTATCGACTTTGAAATAGACATTGACTGTGCTGTAGCAGCTACAAACTTTGTAACGAGTGAAAAGGCCATACAGCGTTCGCTTGACGAAAATGCAACTCTTGAAGACATTATTCTTGAGAATGCACATTCTGAGGGTTATAGATTGGATCTAACAGATCCTACTAAGCCAAAGATGGTGCCCGACAACAGCATTCTTGGTGTGCTTGATAATGCAGGATTTGGTCCGCTTGAAGGCGTGTATGATGGTGTCATGATTGGCGTTGACCCGGCTGCGGGGCTTCTTGGAAGTCCGGTCAAAGAAATAAGCGCCAAGGTTATCAAGAAAGACATTATTTCTACAGATCCTGGTCCGGATGCTTCAGACAACGATGAGAACAAGGGCGATCCAAACGATAACCAATACTATTTAGTTGGTGCCAATAGTCCGGTGTCCATCAATGTATCTACGGTTCCTGACTACGTCTTTGGAACAACAGCTCAAACAGCGGCTGCAAAGGTTAACCTAATTGCTGCAGCACAAGCTGAAGGATATAAATATCGTGGGGAAACTGTATCTCATCCTGTTGATGTTATTGCCAACGAGATACCGGCGGATGCGCAAGTAGGGGATAGTTATTATGTTACGTTTGCTCCTCAGGGTGTAAACTCTGTGTGGGTCAAGGTTCAATTCAANNNNCCTGCAACAGATGATCCACGCGAGCTAAATCGCGATGATCTGATGCAAGGTGTAGGTGCCACTGATGAAGAAGCAAAGACCAGTGGTAATCCAAGCGGTGATATATCAGGTGATGTCGTAATCACTGATGGCAATGCCGGCGAACCTGATATTGACACCAGTGTTGCTGGACTTTATTCGGTTGAGTACGCAGTTACTGATGTTGATGGTAACGAAGTTAAAGAAAAGCGTACTGTTGTAATTAATGATGGTAGATACAAATCTATCGACTCAACCGAGCCGGCTGATGGGGTTATCGACATCATTATCGGTGCAAAGAACTACGTTGTAAGGCAAAGCGATGTAGCTAATACCTTGCAACATGTAAGAGCAAAGTCTTGGGCTGAAGCTTATGATACAAAAGGAAATGATCTTTCCGCACAGCTTACTTTGGTCGGGGCAATACCAACAGGGTATTCCAGTGGAATCGTGGGTGAGTATACCTTCACCTGGGCGGTTAATGGTCATGACTACTTGAACAATGCAGGTAATGTTGATCCAAACAGGGTCAAAACAATAACTGCAAGAGTAATCTCTGATGACTACGTTATCGACCCAAGAGCCAACGAAAAAGCGAGTAAATATGCTGCCATAGCCAAAGACTTTACGCGAGCAATAAGTAGAGCAGCTCTTATCAGAGTAGATGCTGATTATATTGCCGCGGCACAAGCTGAGGTAGTAGAGCTTATTGATGGTATAGAGGATAAATTGCCTACAACGGCAAACACCGGTGGATTTACCAGCACTCAAGGTTTGTATCCTATCACCTTTGGAATAAAGGCTCCATCTACCACTGCACAAGCGAGTGTCATGGCTGTCATCACCGGAGCGGTAACAAATGGACAAGCTCCAATTATTACATCTGATGAGCCTATCTACTTCCCAATTGTTCTGCCTACAGGAAGTGTGCCATATAACCAAGAGCAAATTAAAACTCAAGGACATGTAGCTGCCACAGATGCAGAAGACATCAATTTGACCAGATACGTTACTGTAACTAATCCAAATACAGGTAATGCTTTGACTGTTCCATCTGATCAAAAAGGCGTCTACCAAGCCTTGCTTTCCGTAACTGACTCTGATGGGAACACTACACAAAAGATTGTGGGCATATCTGTTGGTATAGTTCCGGCCGACTTTATGATCGATGCAAATGACTTTACAATTGACTCCGGTGAAGTTTCGCCAAACATGGCTGTCCAACAAATACTTCAAGAGTCTGGAGCTAGGGCTTGGAAGCGCGATGGTACTCCTATTCCTGTATCAGTTGTATCTACGGATGGGTATAGTGCAGTACCGGCTACCTATAGGCCTGTGCTTGGCGTATATGATAATTCGGAGCATCCCGGCACACCAATTGGAGATCCTGCAGCAAAAAAGACAATCAATGCTAATGTTGTAGACGGAGCCGTTAGATACACTGTAACCTTTAACGCAAATGGCGGTACTTTGCGTGGTCCGGACAGGATAACGGTTGTGGCACCAAATACGTTGCCGTACTTGCCTGTGTCACCGGATCGCGAAGGCTATAACTTCATGCACTGGACCATGGCGCCAATTGGCGGAGCACAGTTTACGATAACAACTCCAATTGATAGAAACTATACTGTCTACGCTCAGTGGAGAGAGATACCCGGCACTGTTGAGACAGAACCACCATTACCGCCAGACGTTATTGTTACTCCACCAACAATAATTGTTAATGACCCACCAAACTCAACTACGATTGTGCAGCAACCAACGCAGAATCAGAGACCAAACGTAACCGTTAATCCTCCTGCAGTAAATGTTACTGTTGAAGACGGAGTAGGAGAAGCCCCTATTGTAGAGGTATATCCGGAGGTACCAGCTGCACCAGATGTTAATGTTACTGTTGAGGCACCGGAGCAGACTCCGATAACTTTGCCGGCTACACCGACTCCGCTAGCGGAACCTGAAGAGACGGAGACTCATTGGTCACTGTTCAATCTAATCGCGACGATTCTGGCATTGTTATTGGCTTTGATATTTGCAATCAAGTTGTTCTTCGATCGTCCTAAGAGTGAAGAGTATGAAGAAGAGCCGGTAGACTCTGAGTTCCTGGCAGTAATGACTCCCGCTCAGCGCGATCAATACCAAAAACGTCGAGATGCAGATCGTCAGGCTTGGCTTGCCAATCAAGAGAAGGAGAACAGAAAGCAAAAGGCAATGTTTGTAAATCTTCCTGTGTTATTGATTGCTGCAGTTGCCTTTGTAGAAGCTGTAATACTACTATTCATGACTCAAGACTTCTATTCTTACATGGTTGTAGTTGATACTTGGTCTGTGGTCTTTTCATTGATACTGTTTGTACAACTGCTAACGCCTATGGTTGCAGCTGTAATTCACAACAGTAAAACAGAAAAGAAAGCCGACGAATATCAACAGCGCAAGGAACTATACGATGGCGACATCATCCTGTAGTTGTTGATAAGATTAACTTAGCTCCGGGTTATTTCCGGAGCTAAGGAGAAAAAGCATAGATAAAGCCGACTAATCTATAAGATAGAGTCGGCTTTATTGCTAATAATACAAGTTAGCGTGAATAGTAAGGAGTTAAATATACATAAACATAGGCACAAAAGAGTTCATTAGAAGATAAATTAAACTATTAAAGATACAAGACAAAAACGTAAATAAGATGTAAACTTAAAGTATATTTTATGGGAGGAGACGTTTAAAGGACCAGCGAAATGCTAGCAAGGGGACTTAGGCAACCATGATATGGTTAAAATATCATTTTTAGCTCTGTGTATAAAAATAAATAATTGTAGTAGAAAAAGGAAGTGTAATTATGTTTAATGCACTTCATAAGGCTGTTGTGCCAAAGGAACTCATAAAATACGACTGCTTAATTGTCGATGATGAGGATGGATTGTCACAGGCGACCTGTGAATATTTTGAAATGTTTGGGGTCAGCACTTATTGGGCTGCGGACACCGATGCATGTATGACTTTTTTTGAAGATAACACAGCAGATATTATTTTACTCGACATCAATTTGTCAGATGTATCCGGCTTTGAGTTGTGCAAGCGTCTCAGAGAGTTCACCGATGTGCCAATACTATTCATCAGTGCAAGGAAGAGTGATGACGATAGGTTATTGGCGCTATCTATAGGTGGAGATGACTACATTCAAAAGCCTTACTCGTTATCGGTATTATTGGCAAAAGTGAAGGCAGTATTGTCAAGATATAGAAGCTCAAACACGCATGCACCGTCTGTTTCGATCCTAAGTGTGGGGGATCTAGTTTTGGATGAAAATGAACTCGCTGTTGTTCATAGAGGACATAAAGTGGACTTAAAGCCAATGGAGTTTAAGTTACTGAGCCATATGATGAAGAATAATGGCCGAGTAATAACAAAAGATGAATTGTTTAAGAAAGTTTGGGAAGAGTCCATCACCAGTGAAAACACCTTAAATGTGCATATTAGTAGATTGCGAGAGAAGTTAGAAACAGATCCATCTAATCCTCAGTATATTAAAACTATGTGGGGGGTAGGGTATATGTTTAGCTCCGGCACAAAAGATAAAAAGCAATGAACAAGGCTTGCAGTAGTAATTAAGTCAGAAATGCTTGGGAAAGCAAGAGGGTGGTTCGCATAATCAAGCAGGAGGTGTTTGGTGCGCCTTAGATACTATGTGATTACTTCGATATTAATCTTACTACTTAGTATAAGTGCAGTTCTTTTTTTGCTGCCTGCTCCCAACTATAAGATTGACATTGTAAAGATCAACGACATTGCCAAAACACTTGCTAATGACTTTGATAGACTTGGCGAGGCAAGTTACAGTTTGCCCGAAACCGACAACTATAGTTATGCTGTTTTGGACGCAGCGGGCAAAATGATAACCGCCACAGACATGAGCTTCTCAACAAATATTTACCATGCCATAGAACGAGGAGATATGTCTGTAAATATTGTTAAAGATGGTCAGGTGTTAGGCAACGTAATATTTCCTAATAGCAGCGAGGCTCAGTGGTGGAGTTACAAAACAAATGTTCAAATAATTGTAATCATTACGCTAATAGCATTAACTTTGATTGGAATGATCTTCTTCTTTATTGTCTACAGAGAAGTTCTAAAGCCCTTTAAACATATGCAGAGTTTTGCAAAGCGTGTAGCTGCGGGCGAGCTTGACATGCCTCTTGATATGAGCAAAAAAAATGCTTTTGGCGCATACACTGAGAGCTTTGATCTTATGCGAGACGAACTAAAGCGAGCACGAGAAAATGAGCTCAGAGCAGAAAAGTCTAAGCAAGATCTGATCACGTCATTAAGCCATGACATGCATACTCCAATTATTTCGATCAAGGCAGTTGCAGAACTTATGGAGGCCACTACAAATGATGAATATCAGATCAGTAAGCTGAAGATAATTCAAAGCAAGACCGATCAAACAAATCTGTTGCTAACAGATTTGTTTAACGCTGCCATGCACGAGCAAGAAACAATAGAAGTAAAGTCTGAAGTTCTGGGAAGTGATCAGCTTGCTCATATAATTAAAAAGGCAGACTACAAAAACCTTATGAATATATATACGATTCCCAGTTGCTNNTAGATCCCATCAGGTTTACGCAGGTAATAGACAACATTACGCTTAATTCATATAAGTATGCGAATACTAAGATTGATGTTTTTTCGGTTATTGATGGCAGTGAACTGGTTATAACATTTAGGGATTATGGACCTGGAGTTAGTTCTAACGAGCTAGATCTGCTCTTTTCAAAACACTATCGCGGTGAGAGGACATCGAGTNNAATCTAATCAAAAGAATGGATGGGAAGATCAGTTGCTTCAACACTGATCCGGGGCTTGCCGTAGAAATACGGCTGCGATTTGACAGCTAGTTTGGGATTAGAAAAATGATCTACATCAAAGAGATGCCAAAAGGCTTAATTATAAAAGCAAACAATGACAGGCACTGAGAACTGATAGGCAAAAAAGTGATTGATACTTCAAAAGAGATTATTGCAACGGGCAAACTCTGCAAGACTTTTTCTACAGGCGGAGTGCAACAACATGTTTTGCGTAACCTTGATATCCAGATCAAGCAAGGAGATTTTACAGTGATAATGGGTCCATCCGGATCCGGAAAAACAACACTGTTGTATGCAATATCAGGAATGGATAAACCAACTCTAGGTGTAGTCAGATTTGGCGATATGAAAATATCAGATTTGAGCAACGATGAATTAGCCCTATTTAGACGGTATAACTGCGGATTTGTATTTCAGCGTATCTATCTTTGCGATGATATGAGCTTGCTAGATAATGTAGTCATTAGTGGGCTTTTGGTCAATAACAACCGAAAACATATTGCGTTTAAAGCAAAACAATTGTTTAAGCAGGCCGGACTCTCAGAGCGCGAGTGGAATAAGTTTCCCGCACAGTTATCTGGCGGAGAAGCGCAAAAGGGAGCAATTGTACGAGCCTTGATAAATGATCCGGTTGTGCTTTTTGCTGATGAACCAACCGGATCTTTGAACTCATCATCAGGTGAAACTGTGTTAGAAATTCTCACCAAAGCCAATCGTGCAGGTCAAAGCATTGTAATGGTAACTCATGACATAGCAACTGCATTGAGAGGCAATCGTGTTTTATACCTGAGAGATGGCATTATTGTAGGAGAGTGCCGGCTGGGCGAATACGAAGGTGTGTCTGATAGCGGTCAAGCGGCTGACATGGATGGCATCAGTAAGTTTAGACGTGAAGTGTTAAGCAAGTTTCTATCTCACATGAGGTGGTAGATATTTGATATGAGAGAAGTTTGGCTGCGAGTTTTAACAAACCTAAAGAAGAGCAAAGCTCAGGCTGCATGCTTGTTCTTATTGGTTGGTATTACTGCCGCACTCTTAAGCCTGGTTCTTCTGCTTACATTTACATTCAATGCGCATTTAGAAGATCAGGGAAGACTCGCAAAAACTCCGCATTTTTTACTTGTCGAAGATGAGAAGCTCTACAACCAAAGGCAAAAAAGATATCTAAATGAATATCCTGGAGTGGAGAAAACCGAAACAGAGAAAACTGTGTCAGTTGTGGGAAGTATTTTAGAAGAAGAAGGGGAGTTGCCTGCGCAATTTCTTTTTTACAAAGCATCTGCCGAGCGTGAGATGAGTTTGGCTCTGCTCAAAGAAGGGCAGATGCCAAAAGCAAGTTATGAAGTTTGTGTTCCCTACCTATTTAGCACCAGAGGTTACGAGGTGGGCGATAGCCTTCACATTTTATTACCAAGTGGTGAGACCAATTACACAATAAGCGGCTTTTTTGAAGATTTGAGTTTTGGTTCCGTCTACGGTCAAAATTACCAGTTTTATCTGTCAGAGACCGGGTACGCGAAAGTATGCGAAAAAGGATTTGACGAGAGCTTGGTCTTGCGCGTGAGGATGGCAAATCCACAAGATGGCGCTTCACTGAACAAAGATTTTGTAAGCAAGTTTTTTGCTGAGTTAGATTTTGAGCATAACGGATTGGAACATATAATATCGACAGATTGGAATCAATCAAAATTATCGCGCACCTTTGTGCTTGATCTGACAGCAGTAATACTACTTTTCTTTACAGCACTATCTTTCTTGGTAACATTATTTGCTGTTTGGCTTAGAGTGAAAAACAATATCAGTGAAGGTATCCACAACATAGCTGCTCTCAAAGTTATAGGGTTTACCGGTCAACAAATGTTTTTGGTGTTGGTTTTGCAATACTGCGGGTTAGTTATTATTGCGACAATAGTCGGAATTGCAGCTTCATATGTAGTAATTCCACTATACGCTCAAATATTTGATCAATTGACTACTATTAGATGGAGCCCTGGTTTTGATCCACTGTGCTCTTTAATGGTGTTTGCAGTTTTGGTAATAATGATGTCAGCCATGGTTCTTGTATCAGCACGTAAGATCCTTGCTTTATCTGCTCTTGAAGCCTTGAGACAGGGTTTGCCAACTCACAGCTTTAAGAAGAACTATTTTCCGGCTGATCAAACTCGAGGCTCTTTAGCTTTAATACTAGCGCTAAAAAGCTCTATGCAATCAAAAGGTCATGTTGTGGTGACTTTTATAATCATGGCAATATTGTCATTTGCTTTGGTGATCGAAGGCTCTATGAGCAATAACCTAGAGATACGATCAGACCTTTTTTCCAGAGTGCTTATCGGCGAACTTCCTGATGCTCGGTTTTTTGCAAATAATAACCAAGAGGCAGAAAACATAAGACAATTTGTTAGTACTGATAGCAATATACGAAAGATGTATTATAGTCACAATGTAGATATGCTGGTTGCCGATAATCACGTTGCAAGCATCGTGACCGATGATTTTGACTCGTTTGAAGGAGCTCTTTTATCTGGTGGGCGTTATCCAAAACACGACAACGAGATCTGTATCAGTGGCAGTTTAGCCAGACAGAGCAATTTGAAAATAGGTGATACTGTAAGTGTTACAAAAAGCGAAATTACAGCTCTCTACCTTATTGTTGGTATGATACAGACGATGGACAACGACGGACTTGTATGCGCGATGACACTATCCGGTGTGCGAAATGTCCATCCAAACTTTGAGCTTAGCCAACTTCTCGTTTATCTACACGATACCGATAAAGCAGAAGAATTGGTCAACAGAGTAAACGAGAGATTTAGTAGTGTAATGCAAAACTCCGTTGATTTTAGAAGGTCGATAGATGCACATTTGGTCAACTATAGTAGTGCTCTTTTTTGGGTAACACTAATTCTAATGGGTGTAACAATTGCTTTGCTTGCTGCTGTTTTGTATCTGGTGCTTAAGTCTTTTATACTCATGCGCTGGCATGAACTAGGAATACTAAGAGCATTAGGGTTTAGTGAGATGCAGCTTATAAATCATCTATCGTTGTCACTTATGCCAACTATTGTAGCCGGACTTGCCATTGGAGGAGCTTCGGGCGCACTTCTATATAATCCATTACTCGTCGTCTTAACCAGCAGTTTAGGAATTTTCAGATCATCTTTGCCAACACCAACATTACTGGCTGTCTTTGTTTGCATGGCTCTGGCATTTCTTGCATATGCATTCATAATGCTGCTAGCCAGAAAGATCCATTATCTAACCGCATACGACTTGGTAGCTGAGTAGGCGTGTCGCCAGAAAACTGAGCCGTTGGTCATATTTAAGAAAGCGCAATCGTCTAATCTTGCATTTGCAGTGTGATTGCAGGTGTTGGGCAGAAATGCGGCAGTCAATTTTGTCCTTGACACAAGCGTTTATAGAGTGCATACTGTATATAGTGTATATATCCACTAATCACTTTTCGCGAAGGTGAGTTTATGAAAATTATTGTTTCTAACCGTTCGAGTGTTCCTATCTATGAGCAGATAAAGGAACAGATAAAGGAAGCTATTTTTTCCGGAGACCTTAAAGAAGACGAGATGTTGCCTTCCTTGCGTGGGTTGGCTCGAGATCTTAAAGTCAGCATGATTACGACCACTCGTGCTTATAGCGATCTTGAAGAAGAGGGTTTCATCGTAAATGTGCAAGGTAGAGGCAGCTATGTGTTGCCTCGAAACAAGGAGTTGGCACGCGAGAATGCTTTGCATAAGATCGAGGATGGTCTGGCAAGCATCATTGGAGCTGCAAAAGCTGAAGGCATTTCCAAGAAAGAGATAGTTAAAAGAGTCGACATGTTGTGGGAGAACTACGATGAATAATATTTTAGAAGTCACGGGACTTAGCAAGCATTACGATACGTTTTTGCTTGATGAAGTGTCGTTTGCCTTGGGAAAGGGCTACATAATGGGCTTTATTGGTCCTAATGGTTCCGGTAAAACTACAACCATAAAATCCATCCTTGGGATAACTACGCCGGATGATGGGCGCATAGAGCTGTTTGGTGTAAGCGATGATCTTACGCAAAATAAACGCATTGGTGTAGTGATGGATACGCCACTTTATGTGGAAGACTGGAGCGCGGGTGATGTTGGTGCTGCCTTAATGCCATTTTACGACAATTGGGATAAGGTGCAGTTTAAGACTTATCTTGATAAGTTTGGTATAGATCCAAAAAAGCAGGTCAAAGAACTTTCCAGAGGTATGCGCGTGAAGTTGCAGATTGCCGTAGCTCTTTCTCACGAAGCAGAGCTTTTGATATTGGATGAACCAACAAGTGGTCTTGATCCAATTGCACGCGATGAGATATGCGATCTGCTCAGAGAGTTCGTAATTGACGAGAACAAGAGCGTGTTTTTCTCCACTCACATTACTTCTGACCTCGAAAAAGTTGCTGACTATATAACCTTTATTATGAACGGTAAGATTATCTATAGTGGTACTAGGGATGAGATTCTAGAAAGCTATGTGCATGTAGCGGGAGGGCTGAGCGACCTGAGCCTTGAACAAAAGCGCTTGATAATTGGATATCGCGAGCATGGCACAGGTTTTGAGGGCATGCTGGATGTGGGGTGTATCTCGTCTATGCCAAAAGGCGTTTTGATCGAAGAAGTTAATCTGGATGAGATCATCATCTTTATGAATGAGAGGGGTAAAGATCATGACTAAGCTTTTGCAATTTGCTCGGTTGGATTTCATGACGATCAAGCCTTATTTCTTAGGGAAAAACCTCTTTATATATTTGGCAATGGCGATCTTTCTTTCCATAATAAACGGCGGTGCTGCTTCCGGGTTAGGCGTGGGAGCCATAATAGCAATGTTGATGTCCGGGCATACGTTTGCCGTGGGAGAAAAGTGTAATGCCGACGCGCTGTATGTAACGTTGTCTTTTAAGAGAAAGCAGGTTGTTGCCGGACGCTACATGTTCTTTCTGATCTTTAATGTTGTGATAATCGTGTGTGCAGTAATTGTTGGTGCATTCGCCGGCATTGTATCTGGCGCTTTGGGCATGGAAGTAAACTCTGTTGCAATAGAGGTATGGATAGCGCTTGCTGCGGTCTTTGTACTGGCTCAAGCAATTCAACTACCGTTGTATTTTAAACTTGGCTACACAAAGGCGCGCTTTATAATTCTTTTTCCGATAGTTTTGTTATACAGTTTGTTCTTTGTAGCACTCATGCTGCTTAGAGATGCGCAGATAATGGCGACCGTCACAGGGATATTTACGCCGATCCTAAACAGTCCTATTTTGCTGTGGGGAAGCGTGGCAGTTGTATTTGTGCTGCTGGTGTTCGTGTCATATCGAGCAGCACAAGGGTTTTATGGTAAGCGGGAGTTCTAAGCGCTTTCTGCTGTCAACGCCTGTCGAAACTGACCCCTTTCCAACGGTGAAATTGACCCCCTTCAAGCACTGCTAGAGCCCTCTTTCTTCTCTTTGAATTCCTATAAGCGGATTTATAGTGGCATCCCCGTGCTCATTTGATACAAATGCACACGGGTGTGCAAAAGTAGCTTAACAAGAGGGGAATCGTTTGGCAATGAGAAGAATCGTTGGATTGTAATCTAGGGTGTGCATTTGCGTCCGAAAAATCGCTGGATCGGCCATTGACAAGCTAGTAGCTACTGTGTCAAAATCATAGTAGCTACTAGCTTAAGTAACTTCAGAAGGAGTACAAATGCCTGTCTCGAATGCACCTGTCACCCGCGATACCCCCTTACCTGATTTGATTTCATACGCCCAGATGGAGGCAGAGCGACTGCTCCCAGATGAAGAGTTCACTGTGAGAGACTTGTTTTTGGGGTATGAGTGGAACCGTATTTATACGGGGGACCGCACTCGCCTTGGTAGCGCCTTCTTTGCTTATGCTCAAGGTGAAGGGGCTGGCACTATTGCGCCGCTAGGAAAAACGCCGCAAAACCAACAGCGTTATAAAAAGCTTTAGTTTTGCTACTAAAACCAGTGAACCAGAGGGGTAGCTTGGAAGGATAGCTATGATATTCGGAATCGAATCGGAGACACTTGAGTTCAAAAAGACCACGGCAGAGCTGCCTGATGCAGTAATCGATGTCGTTGCCATGCTCAACAAACACAGGCGAGGCGAGCTCTACTTCGGCATCAAAAACGATGGTGAGGTCTTGGGGCAGATGGTTTGCGGCTCAGCGCTACGTGATGTCAGCCAAAAGTTGACCAACAACATCAAGCCACAGATATACCCAACCATTGAGATGGTGAACATCGACTATAAAGACTGTATCCGTGTTCAGTTTGAAGGTGATAACATTCCCTATTTCGCCTACGGCAAGGCCTATATCCGTGTGGCTGATGAGTGCAAGCAAATCTCGCCTGAAGAACTGGAAAGTCTCTTTAAGAAAAAGCGCGGCATGGTGTCACCGTGGGACTCATCACCATCGGGCAAGACCGTTGACGATATTAACACTAACTTTTTGCGCTCCTACATGAAAAAAGCCAACGACAGCGGCAGGCTGTCCTATAAGTTCACTAATCGTGATGATGTCTTGTGCAAGCTTGAGCTGTTGCAAAATGGGGAGCCTCTAAACGCAGCAATCGCCATGTTCGGCAAAAATCCCTCCCTCGAAATACAGATGGCGGTCTTTGCCACCGACGTCAAGCACACCTTCATCGACATCGATAGAGCTACCGGCACTATTGACCAGCTCGTTGACGTCGGTGAGCAATACATTCGACGCAACACCCGCTGGCGTGTTGTCCGAGATGGCTCTCCGCAGCGCACAGAAATTCCCGAGGTTCCAATGGATGCCGTACGGGAAGCACTCTTAAATAGCTATGCCCATCGGGATGCGGAAGTGCCCCAAGTTAACGAAATAGCCATCTACAGTGACCGTATCGAGATATACAACCCCGGGACATTCCCGGAGGGGCTGACCCCGGAAGACTACATCAACGGCTCGGAATCCTCCATCCAGCGCAATCCACTTCTCGCAAGGATCATGTACTACTCCAAGGACATCGAGCGATTTGGCACGGGTTTACAGAAGATCGCGAAAGAGTGTGATGGCGCGGGGGTGAAGTACGGCTTCAAGCGCGGCAAACTGGGCTTTACCGTCATTTTCTACCGCACGGAATTATCCGGACTCGGGCGTGACGTTAATGAGGGGCAGGTTTCAGTGCCATTTCATGATGGCACTGATAGCGGCACCGATGGCACTGATAGTGGCACTGTTGTGAGCACCACCGCTCTTGCTGTGCTTTCAGCGCTCGAGAATGATAGGAGCATTGCAGTCGACGGTATCGCGACAGAGATTTCCAAGAGCCGAAGAACAGTACTTCGCGCAATTTCGGAATTGAAAAATGCGGGCATTATAAAGCGTGTCGGCTCCGATCGATCTGGGTATTGGGAAGTAATCGATGGCAATAAAGGAGTCGACGAGGAATGAAACTCACCATTGAGCTTGACGAAGCACAGCTCTCATATCTGACGGAAGCGCTGGATATGCACACAAGACTGATGATGGGTCAGTTTGCTGTCTTGGCTCTACCGTACTTCAAAGGTGACAATTGAGCCTGACAGAAAATAGCTTTACAGCTTAAGGAGGAGAACCAATGATCAGATTTGTTGATTTTCTTGAGGCTCCCGATGCCAAAAGAACCAAGGTAAAGTTCAACATGAAAAATGGCAACACGAATATTCGTGCTTGGGATTTGCTCTTGGATGATGAATCTGCATGGGTTGACATTAACAGCTGGAAGACTAAGCATCCAACCAACAACCTTAATCGCGCAGACTACCTCATTGCTCTTGCCCAATTCTACCCCTACGGGCCTGAGTACTTCGTCTTTGGCGGCGTGTACAAGGTAGAGATGATTGTCCCTGAGATATTCAACGCCCATGGCTACAAGCTCACTTTAATGGATGACTATCAGGAGTATCGCAAGCGCTTGATTATTAAGATAGATAAATCAATCGGACGTGATAACTATCTGAGGCTGTATGAAAATGTCCAAAAACAGTTAAACCCCGAAATCTATGAGCTGGCTCCAAATACAAAACTTGGACACTTCCCAGGTTATCAAAACGTAAGCCTGAGCTACAGGGATTTAAGGCTGATTATTTCTCAAAATGAACCCAGTTGGAAGCAAGCATTGTCCAACGTTAAAGGCGTTTACGTTATAACCGATTTGAGCGACGGCAGATTATACATTGGTTCGGCCTCTGGAAACACTGGCGGTATATGGCAACGCTGGAGCAATTATGCCAATAATGACAATCCGACAGGGGACAACAAAGAGCTGGTAGGAATACTTGAAGCTCTCGGCAAAGAGCATATTGAGGACAATTTCAAATATTCCATTTTGGAGATTTTCGACACAAAAACCAAAGCGGACACAATAGTTGAGCGTGAGAATTATTGGAAGACTGTCTTTGACACGAAGCGGCATGGGATGAATCGCAACTGATTCCCTTGCGTGCTATCTTGCGTGGTGCGGCCACGCAAGATAGCACGCAAGTCGCCACGCAAGATGAGAGACCTGTGTCCTGTTAAAGTTTTGCGCTGCGCTGAAGACACATGGAGAAATGCAGCAGCACTACAGTGTTACCCTGTTTTACACCGATGCCCTCTCGTCGGTGTAAACATCGGTGTAAACGTCGGTGTAAATACCTGCCAGAAGAATGAGTGAGGTTTTGGAGCGAATGGAAAACATCTCGGATTTTTCTGCCATGCAAAAGTGGAATAGGATAGATAAAGATATTCGAGACAGATTACTGGCAAATGTGTACTGCTCCAATTGCTATAACACCATAATCATCGATTACTCGGTCCGCGACGATGTGTACGGCATTGTTTTGCAGGGCAAGTGCAAGAAGTGTGGAGCGGATGTTGCTCGATTCGTTGAGCGGGAGGCCTACGAGTAAATCCACTGCGAGTACCTATCTAATGCAACTGTTCAACGATTTCAGTCGCAGATGCACACCCCTTGAGGCAAAATGCACACCCCTAGAACAACTGTTCAACGATTCCTCATGAATCGTTGAACAGTCAATCACCGCCAAACGCAATTACCCCCACAAACACCAATTCGGCAAGCATTGCTTGCTGAATCCCAAAAGCAAAAATGCCCTTCTGACAGGGCATTTCTCTCAAAAGACACTCCTTGGAGCGCAAAATCAATTGTATCAATTGATGATTATTACTATGGTAGTAGTGGTCTTATAGGATTTCGATGCTAACAGTCAGTATAACAACCTTTGCACTATCCGCATGGTGTTTGCATACAACTGAATAACAGCCTGTTTCCCTTAACCATTACTGCCTACTGTTTACTGGTCTAAAACCGAATGTACTGCCTGAGAAGCCGCAGCTGTGCGGCTTTTTCTTTGTCCAAAGAGTATCTCAGCGGAAAGGAGCTTATCTGACTTAAACCATGCATTAAAACCGAATCAAGAAAGGAGCACTATGAGCACCAA
>DBCW01000105.1 GCA_002293265.1 Eggerthellales bacterium UBA948 | reverse complement strand
GCTTTATTCGCATTTTTTGCTAAATAGATTTGTTTATTAATAATTCAATATCACTCAGGCTTTCTATGCTACTATATTCGCATATTTATTTAGCCATGGGGGCTACATACATTTCATAGAGATTGGTGGGAAAAGTTATGAACAAATCTAGTTCGAAAAAGAGCCTGCGAAAGCTTGCTGCTTGGGTTCTGGCGCTAACCTTGGCTTTNNGGCAATACCGCAAAAGCCAGCGATGTCCAAGGTGATCTTGGTCTTGCCATGTCAGCAATGGCTACACAATCAGAGGCAATTGACCTCAATGCGCCTAGGGCTATAAACCCGCTTTCCAGTGCCTACGATATTCCGATTTCAGACATCACAGCGGCTGGAACATCTGCACTTAAGCTCACCGGGACAACAACAATAAGTGCTACTGAGGATAGTTTGAAGTATTACAAGTTTACTTTATCCAAACCAAGCAAAGTAAATATGGTATTTTCCGATCTGAATACGAATGTCAATTATGTTTATCGTCCGTCTATTAGCTTGTTTGGATTAAACGCTGCTAAGACAACTGCTTTTCTGTTTGACCTTTACTTTAATCAAGAAGCTGCAGAAGGAAAGACAAGCCTAACCAAAAACTGGTATCTTCCAAAGGGAACATACTATCTTGAAGTTGATGCTAACGATAGCGATGTATTTAAGGTTAAAACAAAAATAACCAAGTACAACGAGACCAACTCTGAGGGGATCACCGATGCGGTAGTTTCTTATAAAAGTGGCAAGGCAATAAAGTGGGATAAAAAAATTACCGGTTTAATTGCAACACAGAATAGTACTTACAGCAGTGCTAGTAAATGCATTGACGAAGAAGACTATTATAAAATTACCGTTCCCTACAATACATCAATTGATATAACAACTACTGCTGCACCTGGTCTAAAGGGTAGTAAATACTACTTCTATACAAAATCCGGTACACTAGCTACATATAAAGAGATTTTAAACCACGACACCGGCACAGCATCAGGAACCCTTGGCAAGAAAGAAAACTTTGAGGTTGTAAAGGGTACGTACTATCTACTTATAACTGATAGAACATATGAAAACTCGACAAAAAACTACATGGGTGGCGACTACACACTCAAGTTCTCTAAAGGACCAAAGCTTGCCGCAAAATTTGTCTCAAAAGCCTCCAAGAAAATTAAACTTAGCTGGGCGGCCGTAAAAGGTGCTGACAAATATGAGATATATCGCTCTACTAACGCGATTTCTGGTTTCAAGAAAATAAAGCAAACATCGGCAAAGAGCTTTACAACTACTTTGCCTTCATTTGGCACGACATATTACTACAAGGTACGCGCTATTGACGGCGGCAAAAAGGGTACTTACAGTTCCACTTGGGGAGCTTACGTCTACCTGTACTGATCTACCCAATTACCAACGCTTAACTGTCATAACACCCCCACAGGCGTGGGGGTGTTATTTTTCTCACGATTCATCCGCAAGTCTGCAAAAATTAAACCGTTAATGCTACTATGGTCAAATGAGAGCTACAGGAGACATGATATGAACCTTGCATTGATCTTTGCCGGTGGCACCGGAAGACGCTTTAGCTTGGCGGATAATACGCCAAAACAATTTCTTGAGTTTAACGGCAAGGCAATTATCGTTGAGGTTCTGGAGCACTTTCAATCTCATCCTCAAATCGATGCGATCTGCATTGTCTGCTTAAGCTCGCATATCGATCACCTAAACAAACTGATAACTAAATACAATTTGAACAAGGTGAATTGGATAATACCGGGCGGTAATACCGGGCAAGAATCTATCTATAACGGCTTGCAGTCTTTATCTTCAGACCCAAAAGTACCCGATGATTCCACTGTGCTAATTCATGATGGAGTGCGTCCATTTATCGACCATGAGTTAATATCAGCAAATATTAAAAGTGTGGCTCAATTTGGCTCCGGCATCACAGTTGCTCCGGTAATCGAGACAGTGACGCTTCTGGATAGCGAAGAGTGCATAGACTCCGTGGTAGAGCGAAATAATTGTTGGCATGCAAAAGCCCCCCAAAGCTTTATTCTAAGTGAGATCCTTGCTGTGCATAAGTTGGCACTTGCTCAAAACTACACCGCAGCCATTGATTCTGCTGCCTTGATGAAGCACTATGGAAAGCGCCTGCACGTAGTACACGGAAACTCAAATAACATAAAAATTACTACACCGATAGACTTCTACATGTATAAAGCAATAAAAGCCGCGGAGCTTGACAATGCCTTATCGCACGAGTCCAATACTTAGTTGATTGAGTAACCAATGCCTACAAACGACCCGTACTACAAAGAAGAGATAGCCCGCATCATCAAGCGGCTTGAACCATTTGTCAATAAACTTGCTAACAAAACAGTGCTTATAACAGGAGCCACCGGACTAATAGGCAAAACATGTGTGTTTTCTTTATTGCAACTTGCTGAGAGCAGGTCTATCGACATCAAAGTTATCGCTTTAGTGCGAAACGCTCAAAAAGCAGAAACAGTTTTTGAGGAATTCTTAACTCACCCAAAGCTTGAGATTGCAGAGTCCGACCTGTCTTCGCCCATAGATACTAAGCTTTCTCCAAATTTCATCATTCATGCCGCATCACCTACAGACTCTAAAAGCTTTGTCTCAAAACCGGTAGATATTATCAACGATATTTACTGCGGCACTAAAAACATTCTTGAGCTGGCGCGTTTGTCCAAAGTAGATGGCCTTTGCTTTTTGTCTACCTTGGAAGTTTATGGCACGTCTGACAAAGCACTTTTACGTGAGGACGACTTTGGCAATTTGGACAGCATGAACCCAAGAAGCAGTTACCCACTGGGCAAACGACACGCTGAGTGCCTTTGCGCCGGTTATGCGAGCCAATACAATGTGCCGATCTTTGTCGCTCGACTTGGACAAACATTTGGCCCGGGAGTTATAGCAGAAGACGAGCGTGTTTTTGCGCAGTTTGCACGTAGAATAATCAACGGACAAGACATTATCCTGCATACACCCGGTAATACAGTTCGCTCTTACTGTTCTTTAGATGACGCAGTGGTTGCGCTGTTTTACCTATTGTTTAGAGGTGAGGCGGGACTTGCGTACAACGTTGCCAACCCACATATTAAAATCAGCATTCGCGAAATGGCTCAATTGTTTGTGGACAACTTTGGCGATGAAAGGTGCAGTGTGATTATCAACAAACTAGATCCAAAAGAACTTGCAGATAGAGGATATGCTCTCACATCGTACTCCCTGCTGGATACGTCTCGTTTAGAATCTCTGGGCTTTGAAGCCAAAACAGGTGTCATAGAGATGGCTTCCGGATTGATACACAGTCTACAAGCGCGTTCTTGACCCGTGGTTTTTCGTAGTGCAATCATTGTGTGTTATTATATACGCATATTTGACTAAGGAAGAGTTTCTATTCAATCAAAAAAGATGGGCGGGAAAATCATGAAAACAGAACGTTTCAGAAAAAGTTGGCGCAGAATTGCTGCCTGGACTTTAGCATCTACCTTGGCATTTAGCTTATTGCCAACGGTCGCGCTGGCCAGCACTAGCGATGAAGACTTAGGGGTGATCGAGTCTACGGTCATTGTCGGTGAGCAAACTGAGGCACTAGAAATTGCGGTACCCGACGTTAATAACAATGCGTTTGATTCGATAAATCCTTTGGCAAAAAAGATTGCCAAGTCTGTTATCGATGCAACCAAGCCGATTGGACTTTCGGCTAACGGCAAGAAAAAGCTCAGCATTGCAGCGGGTCAAACTAAGTATTACAAGATCACAATGTCCAACCCCAGCAGGCTTAATATGAAATTTACAAGCTTGAATTTAAATACCAACGCTGCCACAGCTGTGCCTTCACNNACTTTACGCTTTAAAGACATCAACAGGCAGTGCGCTTGAATTTGATCGCTATATCGACAGTGCTTACGGTGGAAAAGGAACAATCAGTACGAGTTGGTATGTTCCAAAAGGAACTTATTACCTTAAAGTAGATGCGACAACCGCAAGCGACGTGTTTTATGTGACCACAAAGACTACTAAATACACCGAGACTATCGCAGAGCCAATTCCCGGAATCAATGAGTCTTATAAATCTGCTCGCACTATTGCGCTTAACAAAAGCTACTCCGGTCTTGTGGCAACAAATAATGGCAGCAAGATAGATGAGAATGATTTTTACAGGTTCCGTATTTCTTATGACACAAATATCTCGATAAAGACCTCAGCAATTTCAGGCCTTAAAGGCTGCAACTACTACGTATACAGCAGCAGCTCTGTCGTAAACAACACAGCAATCGCTTCAGGTATTATCGGTACTTCTTTAAACATGAACTTGAATAAAGGCACTTACTACATAAATATCACCGACTACTCGCAGCCGTATAAAGGCGGTAGGTATTCATTAAACATTGTGAAGGGACCAAAACTTGTTGTTCCTGCTGCCACTCCGGCAAGACTTAAATGGGGAGGAATTCCCGGAGCAGATAGCTATGAGATCTGGCGATCGACAGACAATGTTACTTTTAAGAGATTTAAGACCGTAAGTTCGTCTGTAACACACTACAAGCTCAACATTGCTGCGAATACAACATATTACTTCAAGGTTCGCTACATTGACGGAAACCTAAAAAGCCCTTGGAGCGACACATACAAAGTAACTCGCGCCGCCTAATACACCAAACTTGCAAAAACATCAAAGCGGAACGACTACAGGCCGTTCCGCTTTCTTTATGTGCCTTGGCTTTGTTGAGATTCACATCCTCATTTATCTGCCATAGGGTCACCATATCCCCTCCCGCTCAATTACTTTTCCGTTAACTGCTTTGCTGCTGACCCTACATTTTTCAATTAACGAGTCAAGCGAATCCATAATGGTCACGATGTTTCCTAAAAACATATCGCCCTCTTTGGTGATATGGGTTTTAGTTCCCGAGCGCATAATCAACGGAAACCTCAATTCGGCTTCCAGCTGATGAATATGTTTGCTCAAATTTGATTGAGACATATGTAAGACTCGAGAAGCTTTTGTAAAATTCATGTATTGAGAGAAAACAACAAATTCTTTTAAGTGGTCAATCTGCATGGTACATCCTTCATACAAATTGGCAAATCGCCCACATCAATTGCCCGCGATTCTAGCAATCGCATAAACATGACATTAATATCGTATACATTAAGTAACTTATCAGTATTATACCAATGTTTTCAACAAGCGTGTTGCCGGCAAAGAAAAGGAATTTCCAAGTTCTTAGCAGCTACAATGCTATGCTACATACCTTTATCATATAATATACTTAGTATTTTGGGCGGGTGTGCCAAGGGGGTGTGCTCGGATGAGGCGCGGTTGTTTGGAGTAAAAATGAAAGTACTGGTAGTTGGTGGAGCGGGATACATAGGCAGTCATACTACATATGAACTTGTTCGCGCGGGTCACGAAGTTGTTGTTTTGGATAACCTGTTTTCGGGCTCAACAAAAAGTATTCATCCCAAGGCGAAGTTTGTCTGGGGCGACATTCGCAGAAAAAGTGACATCACGCGAATACTTGCCGAAGAGGCTCAAAGCGGACACCCCATTGAGGTGGCGATGCACTTTGCTGCCAGACTGATCGTACCGGAAAGCATGGCAAAACCGCTTGATTATTATGAAAACAATGTTGAGGGTTTGCGAGTAATGCTGGAAGCGTTGATCGAAAACAATATAAAGAACGTTGTTTTTTCCTCCACAGCCGCAGTATATGGTGACCCTGCCATACCGGAGTGCAGCGAAGACGACGCGACAATACCAATAAATCCATACGGAGAGACAAAACTCGCATGTGAAAACATGATCAAGTGGGCAGCTCAAGCACACGACCTAAATTACTGCATACTGCGCTACTTTAATGTTGCAGGCGCAGATTCCTCACTAGAGATAGGCCTTGATAAAGACCAGCTCACTCACTTGGTTCCGTTGATTATGCAAACAGCATTAGGCATCAGAGACAAGTTCTACGTATTTGGCGATGACTATGACACAATTGATGGCACCTGTGTTAGAGATTTTATTCATGTGACCGATCTGGCTCAAGCTCATGTGCTTGGCGCAGAATACATTTTGTCAAAAGGTGAATCGCTTTTGGCAAACCTCGGCTCCGGAAGCGGTTACTCCGTAAAGCAAGTGCTCGACACCGCCCGTGAGCTTTTTGAGGTTCCCTACGAGATTTCTCCAAGACGCCCGGGCGATCCCGCAAAACTTATTGCAGACACCAGTCGTATAAAAAGCATTCTGGGCTGGGAACCCAAACTGGATATCAAAGCCATCATCAAAAGCGATTATGAGTTTAGAAAGAAACTAGGCTAGACTCAAGCAGCCATCAACAATTTGGTATCTGTCGCCACAAATGGGGCATGTCAAGGCTCCGTCTAATTTAGTTCCGCATTTGCATACCCAGCCACTTTGGCGGGCGGGCACTCCCAGCATTAGTGCGTGGGCAGGAACATCATGAGTGATGGTGGCGCCGGAGCCAACCAACGCGTACTCGCCAATTGTGTGACCGCAAACTACTGTTGCGTTTGCTCCTATTGATGCACCTTGCTTGACCAGTGTTGGGCTGATCTCCCAGCCATTTGCGCTGTGGGCTCGCGGAAATAAGTCATTGGTAAAAACGCACGAGGGGCCGCAAAACACTTCGTCTTCCAAGGTTACGCCATCGTAAAGTGATACGTTGTTTTGTATCTTACAGCGATCGCCCACAATGACTGTGGAGCCAACATATACGTTTTGCCCAAACACGCAGTCTTTGCCTATTACAGCGCCGGACTGTACGTGTGAAAAGTGCCAAATCTTTGTTCCTTGGCCAACTGCAGCGCCCTCATCAACGTATGCCGATTCGTGAATAAAAAAGTTTTGCGTCTCTGTCATAACGTGCTCCTAATCAACCAGCGCTAATTCTTGAATCTGATGACACATCATTAAGGCTTTCTTTGCCATTAGACCACTCGTTGTCGGTTCTTTATCATTTCGTATGCAATCTGAAAAATGCAAAAACTCAACTCTAAGAGGTTCGTTCATGGGTACCATAATTTTTTCGACAATGTTTTCTTGAGCATACTGTGTAGCATATCCTATATCAAGGGAGAAACTTGTTTTGCGAGAAATGTCTACCGTTCTACCAAGATAATCAACAGAGATATATGACTTCTTTGCACTTACCCTTGCCGTTCTGATCTTTGCCTCTGTTGCCCTGCTTGCAGTTATTGAAGCCATGATACCGTTTTCGAAGGTGATAAGGGCTTGCGCATAGTCCAATGTGTCAGAGTAGATTTTTGCTCCATGTGCAGCGATCTTTTTAATTGGCGAGTCAACTAAAGCGTTTAAGACATCGATATCGTGGATCATCAAATCCTCAACCACCGAAGCGTCAAAGATTCTTGTAACCGGAGGGCTCATTCTCTCAAAAGTAACAGAGACTATCTCTTCTTCAGAAACGATACTTAGCATTGTAGAAACTGCCGGGTTGTAGCGCTCTACGTGTCCAACACAAAGCTTGGTTCCGGCAGCCTTACAGGCATCGATGATTACATCGGCATCTTCGCATGTAAGCGCAATTGGTTTTTCCACCAAAACATGACAACCTGCTTTTGCAGCCGCAACCGCACATTCTTTATGCAAAAACGATGGGGTGACAATGTGAACAACATCCACTTCAGACAAAAGCTCTTCCTGCGTTTCAAATGCTTTTATACCAAATTTTTCGGCCTGCTGAGCACATATTTCTTGGTTGACATCAAAACAACCTACTAAATCGTACTCAAACATTGAAGAAAGCACGCGCAGATGATTTTGCCCCATACTTCCGGTACCCAAAACTCCCACCCTTAAAGCTTTTTCATGCATAGTGTCTCTCGCTTTCATTGTCTATCCGTAAACGCACCTTGCAAACAATCCAATGTCATTCC
>DBCW01000158.1 GCA_002293265.1 Eggerthellales bacterium UBA948 | reverse complement strand
CCACCTGTTGTCTGACCTTTTCTACCTGCTCGGCAATGAAACTACCGGCAAGTTCAGGTGTTGTAATCCGCTGCATGTCATCGGGGCGTACGTTTGATTGCATGTAAACTCCTAATCGCTATGTATATTTGTAAAGACTAATTATACTTCTCAACCGAGTTATAAAGCATATTGATTATTGGGATCTCCTAATAAGGCTTTCATCTCTTGCCAATTGGGTACGCCTGCCTTTAGCAATTCGTGGCGCTTATCCTCGTCAACATCCGGCGCAAACTTTTTGATCGCCTCTACCAGATAGGCATAAACTACCGCGTGCGACGGATAAGGAATGAGACTTTCGGAGAACCAAACTACTTTATGCGCGTCATCAATTCTCACCCAGCTGTCTCGCATCGGACGCGATTTTACAGTTGGCGAAAATACAACATCCGGAAACACGCGTTTAGTACTTTGCTCCAATAAGCTCTTTATATTTTTTGAAAATATGTTGCCGGCGTACGACATGAACGCAGTTTTTCCCTGCTCGTAGTTACCAACATTGGATACAAAGAGGTCAATCAGACTTAAATCACTGTACAACTTTGCACTCAGATTTGCTAAACCGCGTGTTGGTTTTCTGGTTTTTTTTACTGATGGAGAAAGCGGCATTACTCTGAGCATGAAAGGACGCCCTATCAAGTGAGCTACATCGCCGGTTCTAAAGTGACACTTTAGCGAGTTGGTCTTACTAAAATGCTTGAGCATATCACCACGTAGTTCGCAAAGCACCTCAAAGCGTTCTTGCACAAAACGCACTATGTCATCTGTATGTTGAGCCTCAGGTGCAACAACGTAAGGCAAAGCCTCCGGTGGCTGCAATGCTAAATAAGTCTCACTCGAAGGTCCGCGCATTATCGGTACCTTTAAATCGGGAAACTCGATTACTTCTTGTCCTTGACTCACTTCCATCCCCTACTTTCGCTTTATTAAATAGACAAAGGAATCGCCCCCGTCTACATTGTCAGCAACAATGGATTCCCGCCTGCGCGGGAATGACAGTGATAACTTTGCGAACATCCACATTGGCGAACTTACAATGGATTCCCGCCTGCGCGGGAATGACAATACGTTTGTCTCACTTACATCCCACTGGCGGCGCACATCCCCGCTTCTTACGCGCGCACTTCTCCTTTTGTAGCTCCTATTACTTTGGTCACAACTTTTTGATGCAACCTCTCCACTTCTTCAGCTGTAAGCGTGCGATCTGCTGCGCGATACGACAAGCCAAAGGCCAGAGATTTCTTATCCAAACCAAGTTTTTCCGCGTCACGATAAACATCAAACAAACGTAACTCATCCAGCATTTGTCCACCGGCAGAGCTTATGACCTGCATGACTTTTTCAGCAGTTACGTCTTCGGACACCACTAAAGCCAGATCAAGCGAAACAGCCGGATACTGAGGTACATCCTTATAGGGACGTACGAAGCCAGCCGCATCTATCAAAGCTTTCACATCAAGCTCAAAAGCCACTACCGACACTGATATATCAAACGCGCCTAAGACTTGTGGATGCACTTCTCCAAGCCAGCCAATTTGCTTGGACGCGGCCAATATCTCTGCCGCACGCCCGGGCTGCAGCCAAGGAGCCTCATTAACATCCAAAGCTTTAAAGCGAGTTTTAACGATGTTTAGCTCGCGGAGCAGATTTTCTATCGCACCTTTGCCATCAAAGAAGCTAAGTTGACTGGCGTGAGTATTCCATCCGGATTCGTGCCAACTTCCCACCAAAACGCCACAAAGCATTTGCCGCTCTTTTGGTAGCTTGCGACCTTCGGCAGCGTAAAACACTGCACCGGTTTCATATAAGTGCACATTAGTAACCCCATGATTTAGATTGTATGCCACAGAGCGCAACAACCCCGGCAAGATTGTGCGTCTGAGCTGACTTTGATCGCTGTTCATTGGGTTGATGAGCTCAACTGCTTGCTGATTATCGGCAAAAGTCATTCTCACGTTGTCGCAGTCTTCGGGAGAAGTAAATACGTAGGTCATAGTCTCGTTTAGACCACAGGCTCTCAAAGTGCGATTGATTGCATCTAAGCGATGTTGCTCTAAGGTCTTTTCACCAATGCGCAACCTGCCTCCGGGCAAGGTCGATTCAACGCGATCCATTCCCCNNCGCAATACCTCTTCGTATAGGTCGATCTCGCGAGTTAAATCAGGGCGATAAGTGGGCGCGACAACAATAAGATCATCTCCACCAACCGCATCCTTGACCTCACACCCCAAGCGAGTAAGAATGGCGCGTGCGTCACTCACAGCAATAGGCGCACCGATCAGATCTTGCATGCGCTGCATTCTTAAAACCAACTCCGGCATCTGCACCGGAGCCGGAAATACATCAACAACTCCCTCGCAAAGTTCTCCGCCCGCGACTTCTATCATCAAAGCTGCTGCGCGAGCCGAAAAATCATCACAACTTGCACCGTCAACTCCGCGCTCATAACGAGCAGAAGACTCACTAAACAGTTGCAGTTTGCGAGAAGTGCGGCTGGTGTGCGAATTGGAAAACGTTGCCGATTCCAACAAAATATTCACGGTATTATCGGTAATCTCACTATCAAGACCGCCCATAACACCGGCAAGCGCCACTGTAACGCCTGAGCCGCCGGCAGCGTTTCCATCCACTATACAAGTGATATCGCTGTCCAGCACTCGCTCAACATCGTCAAGAGTTGTAAATTTCTCACCATCTTTTGCGGCTTTAACAACAATATGCGCCTTGCCGTCAGCATCTTTCACAAGCGTGTCCAGGTCAAAAGCGTGCAACGGCTGCCCAAGTTCAAACATGATGTAGTTTGTTGCGTCCACAATGTTGTTTATAGAGCGAGCTCCGGCGGCAATCACGCGCTGTGCCAACCAATCCGGAGAAGGTCCGATCTTAACGCCCTTAAGTACACGAGCAGTGTAGCGAGGACATAACTCGCTGTCCTCGATAGTCACTCTAACCAAATCCGATGCTTTTTCACTACTATAAGTAGGCTCGGGCATTTTACGACCCACATTGTAAGGCAGATTATAAACTGCACCAACTTCACGAGCAACGCCAAGCATGCTCATGCAGTCTGGTCTGTTGGATGTAATCTCCAGGTCAACTATAACGTCACTCAGGCCCAGATGTTCAGAGATTGGCGTACCCACAACAGCATCCGGCTCAAGTATCATCAACCCCGCATGATCTTTCCCTAAGCCAAGCTCACGCGCACTGCAATTCATTCCTCGCGACTCCACACCGCGCATCTTGGCTTTTTTGATCTTGTTGCCATCGGGAAGCGTTGCGCCTACCAAAGCTACGGGCACTTTATCTCCGGCATTAAAGTTTTGTGCACCACAGACGATCTGTAAAACTTCCGGCTCGCCATCTTCGCCAACATTGTGTCCACCAACATCAACCGTAGTCACCCAAAGCTTATCGGCATCAGGGTGTTTATCGCGTGTTTTAATGTGGCCGACAACAATGCCGTCTAGTGCTGCGCCGCTTGTACTCACACTGTCAACTGCTGTGCCTGTTACATCAAGACGCTCGGTGAAAGCCTTGATGTCAGATGGAACATCTATCATGGTTTTAAGCCATTTAAGTGAAACCTTCAAGTTCGCAATCCTTCCACTGTATTAGATTAGAACTGACGCAAGAAACGCATGTCACCTTCGAGCAACATACGCAGGTCAGGAATGTTATATTTAAGACAAGCTATACGTTCAACGCCCATGCCAAAAGCAAAGCCGCTATACTTTTTGCTATCGATATTACATGCCTCAAGCACATTGGGGTGAACCATTCCGCAACCCATAATCTCGAGCCAGCCAGTATGCTTACAAATATTACAACCCTTGCCGCCACAAATGGTACAGCTTACATCCATCTCGGCAGATGGTTCGGTAAACGGGAAGTACGATGGACGAAGCCGTATCTCTACATTTTCGCCAAACATCTCGCGCGTAAAGTAAAGCAGGGTTTGCTTCATGTCGGCAAACGATACATTCTCATCAATGTAAAGCCCCTCTACCTGATGGAAAATACAGTGTGCGCGGGCAGAAATATCTTCGTTACGAAATACCCGTCCCGGACAAACCACCCTAATAGGCGGCTGTTGCTTTTCCATTACCCTTACCTGAACAGAGCTGGTGTGCGTACGAAGCAGAATAGGATTATCGCTATCGGAGTTAATAAAGAACGTATCCTGCATATCTCGAGCCGGATGGTCGGGTGCAAAGTTAAGCGCCGAGAACACATGCCAGTCATCTTCTATTTCGGGGCCCTCGGCCGTAACATATCCCAAGCGATTAAAAATCTGTACTATCTCGTTCTTAACCATAGAAAGCGGATGGCGTGTGCCTACCCCATTTCTAACACCGGGCAACGTTTTATCAACATCCAGCACCAAACCTTTGTTGCTCTCGCCCAGCCTATCTTTCAGCTCTTTAATCTTATCCTGAGCTTTATTTTTAAGCACGTTCAGCTTCTGTCCAAGCTCTTTTTTTTGCTCTACCGAAACGGTCTTAAAGTCATCAAAAAGCTGCGTTAATGCTCCTTTTTTTCCAAGCATTGCAATCCGAAACTCTTCTATTTTTTGCTCCGTATCAGCGGTAAATTTTTCTACTTCGGCAAGTAGCTGCTCTATCTTACTATTCATATATCAAGTATAGCTATGGCTATCAGCATTAATCGTATCACGATACAAGTATCAAGTATCACGAAAAGAAACCTATATATCGTGATACTTTATTCTACAATTACCGCTTTTATAATCTTTACATCCGAAACAGGCCTGTCGCCCTCACCTGTAGCAACAGCGGCAATAGCGTCAACAACATCCAAGCCCTCAACCACTTCGCCAAAAACGGTATAGCTACCATCAAGCTGAGGTGTTCCGCCAACANNTCAGAGTACTTAATACCTGTTCTCTCTTGCATGGCACTTAAACCGGCATCGTCCCATACCTGCCCTTGCACAATGTAAAACTGCGAACCGCTAGACTCTTTCTCCGGATTGTTTGTTCGTGCCGCTGCCAAGGCTCCCTTTTTATGGTAGTGATTCGGCAAAATTTCGGCAGGAATTCTATAGCCGGGGCCTCCGCTTCCAAGCTTCTTTTCGGCAGCGGCAT
>DBCW01000072.1 GCA_002293265.1 Eggerthellales bacterium UBA948 | reverse complement strand
CGATATGGCCAGTAGGCGAGCGACTTGGTGCCAATGCGGATCGTGCGGATGTGCCCGCGCAAAGCTGTTCAAAACGCCATCAAGAGTGGTGCAAAGGGTATTCGTATCCAATGCGCCGGTCGTTTGGGTGGTGCTGAGATGAGCCGCCGCGAGTGGTACCGCGAAGGTCGCGTGCCTTTGCACACCCTGCGTGCAAAGATTGATTACGGTTTCGCCACGGCAGCCACAACAATGGGCTCCATTGGCGTTAAGGTCTGGGTCTATCACGGTGAGAGACTTCCCGGTCAGCCCATTCCTGAACCCGCACTTGAAGGATCGTCCCGCCCCGCACGTCCAAGACGTGAACGTGGCGAAGGGAGGAAGTAAACATGCTTATCCCCAAACGCGTTAAACACCGCAAGGTGCAACGCGGCTCTATGAAAGGCAAGTCCAAAGGTGGCACCGCGTTAAACTTTGGCACATATGGAATCCAAGCCCTTGAGGCTCACTGGATCACCAACCGTCAGATAGAAGCCGCTCGTATCGCAATGACCCGCCACATGAAGCGTGGTGGTCGTGTCTGGATCACTATATTTCCGGACAAGCCGATCACTAAAAAACCAGCCGAGACACGCATGGGTTCCGGTAAAGGTAACCCGGAAGAATGGGTAGCAGTAGTAAAGCCCGGTCGCATCATGTTTGAGATCGCTGATGTCGAAGAAGAAGTGGCCAAAGAGGCTCTGCGTCTTGCTATTCAAAAACTTCCGATCAAATGCAAAGTAGTCTCCCGTGTAATAGAGGGGGAGGAATAAATGAAAGCTACAGAGATCCGCGGACTTTCTAACGACGATCTACAGGTTAAGCTTAAAGAAGGGCGCGCCGAGCTTTTTAACCTGCGTTTTCAGATGGCCACCAGCCAGCTGGACAACACCGCCCGCATCAAGATAGTGAAAAAAGATATAGCACGTCTCTTAACTGAAATCCGTGCCCGTCAGGAGAGCGTCGCACTTGACGCTTCAAACTGAGAAGGTGAAACGTATAAATGACTGAAGAAAGAAGCAAAAGAAAGGTGCGTCAAGGCGTAGTGGTGTCAGCTGCTTCCGATAAGACCTGCGTTGTTGAGGTCAAGGAGCGCAAGCCACATCCAATCTACGGCAAGATGATGACACGCACCAAGAAGTTCCACGCCCATGACGAGGCAAACGCAGCAGGTTTGGGTGATACCGTGACCATCATGGAGACCCGTCCGCTAAGCAAACTTAAGAGATGGTATCTCCTCGACATCGTCGAGAAGGCGAAGTAGGAAGGGGATATAAGCAATGATTCAAGCAGAAAGCATGCTCGCTGTAGCCGACAACTCTGGTGCCCGCCGTGTGCAATGCATCAAAGTACTTGGCGGATCAAAGCGTCGCTACGCAGGTCTTGGCGATGTGATCATTTGTGCAGTCAAAGAGGCTACACCAAATGGCAACGTCAAGAAGGGCGAAGTTGTTCGCTGCGTTATTGTGCGAGTGAAAAAAGAAGTCCGTCGTAAAGACGGTAGTTACATCAAGTTCGATCAGAACGCGGCTGTTGTTATCGATAACAACGGTGCTCCGAGAGGAACCCGTATCTTTGGCCCAGTCGCTCGCGAGCTGCGTGACAAGCGTTACATGAAGATCGTATCGCTTGCACCAGAGACGCTTTAAGGTTGAAGGGCTGGTTTATTTAATGACTAAGATGAGAATCCGCAAAGGCGACACCGTAACGGTGATTAGCGGCAAAGACAAAGGCGCTACCAGCTCGGTAATGCGCGCTTTGCCCGAGTCACGCAAGGTTGTCGTTGAGAAGGTTGGCGTGGTCAAAAAGGCCCAGCGCCCAACTCGTGATAACCCTTCCGGTGGCATCATGAGTATCGAGCGACCGATCCACGTTTCTACAGTGATGCTTGTCTGCCCCAAATGCTCAAAACCAACGCGCGTTGGCGTTAAGGGCAAGGGCAAAGACAAGGTCAGAGTTTGCAAGAAGTGCGGGAAGGACATAGATTAATATGACCGCAAGGCTTAAGGAAAAATACAAGGCTGAGATAATGCCTAAACTGGAAAAAGAGCTGGAGATCAAAAACGTAAACCAGATCCCAACTCTTGAGAAGATCGTAGTAAATATGGGTGTTGGTTCAGCCGTAGGCGATAGCAAGCAGCTGGATGCGGCAGTGGCTGATTTGCGTGCCATTACCGGTCAGCAACCCAAGATCTGCCGTGCCAAAAAGTCCATCGCCAGCTTCAAGCTGCGCACCGGCATGGCGATAGGTGCCAAGGTCACACTGCGTGGCGAGCGTATGTGGGAGTTCCTCGACAGGCTTCTCTCCACTGCTATTCCTCGCGTGCGTGACTTTCGCGGTATCCCCACAACCTCGTTTGACGGTCGTGGAAACTATTCGCTTGGTGTTACCGAGCAGCTGATCTTTACCGAGATCGATTATGACAAAATTGACCGTACCCGTGGTATGGACATCACTTTTGTTACATCTACAGATAGCGATGCGGAGGCCTTAGCACTGTTTACAGCACTAGGTTTTCCGTTTAAGCGGAACTAATAGAAAGAGTAGATTTATGGCTAAGAAATCGATGATCGCCAAAGGTAAGCGAGATGCGAAGTTCTCTACCAGACAACACAATCGCTGCACGCGTTGTGGTCGTCCTAGGGCGTATTACCGTCAATTTGGACTTTGCAGAGTCTGCCTAAGAGAACTCGCAAGCAGAGGCGAACTGCCCGGAGTACGCAAGGCAAGCTGGTAGTACCGGCAAGTAATCCGGGAAGCCCCGATCTGAGAGGCGCACCCATCACGGGTGGAGGCGAACCAACAGAGAGGGCTCATCTGAAGGAATCATAGGAGGTTTCCAACATGTCAATGACAGACCCCATAGCAGATATGTTAACGCGTGTGCGTAATGCAAACTCTGCCGGTAAAGAAAAAGTAATGATACCAACAAGCAAGAAGCTTGTTGAGATCGCCCGTATCCTTAAAGAGGAGGGCTACATAGTTGACTATGAAGTGATCGATGCGCAGCCTGTAGGCGAGCTTTACGTCACATTAAAATACGGTCCCAAAAAGGAAAAGACGATCCGCGGCTTGAAGCGTATTTCTAAGCCCGGTCTTCGTGTTTATGCGGGCAAAGATGAGTTGCCGCGCGTTCTTGGCGGACTGGGTACTGCAGTAATATCCACATCTAAAGGCGTAATGACAGATCGCGATGCTCGCCAAGCGGGCGTTGGCGGCGAAGTCATCGCCTACGTTTGGTAGAAGGGGGAGGGTAGCAATATGTCTCGTATCGGTAAACAACCCATTAACATCCCCGCTGGTGTTGAAGTGACCATTGATGGTCTAAATGTTAAGGTCAAAGGTCCTAAAGGCGAACTTGAGCAAGCTACATGTGACTATGTATCTGTGAAGCAAGTTGAGGCTCAATTGCTCGTAGAGCGCAAGGACGATACCCGTGAAGCTCGTTCGTTTCAAGGTTTATATCGCACACTAATCAACAACATGGTTGTTGGTGTGAGTGAAGGATTCTTTAAAAAGCTCGAGATCGTTGGCGTGGGTTATCGTGCCGCACTTAAAGGTAACGATCTGGAGCTACAGCTTGGTTATTCGCACCCTGTATTGGTAAAGGCCGACGATGGAATAAAGTTTGAGGTTCCGGCTCCAACACAGATCACCGTATCCGGTATCGACAAGCAAAAGGTCGGTCAGGTTGCGGCAGATATTCGTAAATGGCGCAAACCTGAGCCTTACAAGGGCAAGGGAATTCGCTACGAGGGCGAGTACGTAAGAAGGAAGCTCGGCAAGGCAGCCGGCGCCTAGTAAGAGATAACCTGAGTAAAGGTAAGATCCCCACTGTCCACATGGGGAGAAAACGGAGTTACTTACAATGGATAGACAAAAAACTAAGATTGCAAATCTCAAGCGCAGGCAAAGGCGAGTGCGTGGCAAGATCAGCGGTACTGCTACGGTTCCACGTCTTCGCGTGACGCGTTCCAACAGCAATATTTACGCTCAGATCATTGACGACGTTGCACAAAAGACCTTGGTGTCGGCCTCCTCGCTTGATCCTGAGTTTAAGAAGCAGGACAAAAACGGTGCGGCTAAAGACGGTGCTGAGCTCGTAGGTGAGCTCGTAGGCAAACGTGCGCTGGACGCAAAGATTGAGACTGTAGTATTTGACCGCGGCGGACGCATATTTCATGGCAGAGTTAAGGCTCTGGCAGATGGTGCCCGCAAATCCGGGTTAAAGTTCTAGGAAGGTTGGTCATCTATATGGCAAAAGTTAAAGCACCCGTAGCCGAGCTGCAGGAAAAGGTTGTCTATATCAACCGTGTTTCCAAGGTCGTCAAGGGCGGTCGTCGCTTCGCACTAACTGCACTAGTGGTAGTGGGCGATGGCGAAGGCAGAGTCGGCGTAGGTATGGGCAAAAGTGCCGAAGTGCCTATCGCTATCAAAAAAGGCGTTGAGGATGCCAAGAAGAACATGTTTACGGTTCCGTTAACCGAAGAGGGCACGCTTCCACATGAAGTAATCGGCACCTTTGGCGCCGGTAAAGTACTGTTAAAGCCGGCTACTCCCGGTACCGGTGTTATCGCCGGAGGTCCGGCACGTGCGCTTTTAGAGCTTGCAGGTGTAAAGAACGTACTTTCTAAGTCACTTGGTACTAACAACGCGATGAACATTGTTAAAGCAGCCGCTGAGGGTCTGCGTGAACTTTCCAGCCCCAGCGAAGTTGCTCAGCGCCGTGACACCACCGTAGCTAAGATCTACGGCTGGAAGGAGAAATAATCATGGCAGTAAGCAAAGCTACAAAACCACTTAAGGTCACTCAGGTAAAATCAACTATTGGTTGTCCTGCCGATCAGGTTAGAACCATAAAAGCCTTAGGTCTTGGTAAAATAAACCGTACTGTAGAACACGTTGATAATCCCTGTGTTCGCGGTATGATATTTAAAGTAAAACACCTAGTTAAGGTCGAGGAGAATTAAATGCAACTACATGATTTGGCTCCGGCCCCAGGTTCGACCAGAGATCGCAAGCGCAAAGGCCGCGGACATGGTTCCGGTCTTGGTAAGACTGCCGGTCGCGGTTATAATGGACAGAAGTCACGCGCCGGTGGCGCTAAGAGCAATGGCTTTGAGGGTGGACAAACTCCGCTCGCACGTCGTTTGCCTAAGTTGCCCGGCTTTAGAAACATCAATCGCGTTGAGTATGTACCGGTAAATGTTGGCAGACTGGATGCGATCTTTGCAGACGGAGATGTTGTTGATAGCGATTCTTTGGCAGCAAAAGGTGTCATCAAAAAGTCAGATGCGCTG
>DBCW01000023.1 GCA_002293265.1 Eggerthellales bacterium UBA948 | reverse complement strand
GCCAACTTCGGCCATTTCCTGTTCGTCAATTTCATGCGTGCTGTTTGCTTCAAACTCTCCCTTGATACTTCTGGACTCGTTGTCTTTTAAATCCACTTTGCAACCTCTTTTGCATGGTAAGTTATGATCATGTCGGCTCCGGCGCGCTTAAAAGCCGTCATGGTCTCGAGCACCAAGCGCTGCTCGTCTACCCAGCCGTTTTGGGCGGCTGCTTTGACCATAGAATACTCGCCGGATACGTTATATACACAGATTGGATATGAGAAATTATCTTTAACACGGCGCACAACATCCAGGTAAGCCAAACCCGGCTTAACCATGACTATGTCTGCGCCCTCCTCGATGTCTGTGGCAACTTCACGCAAAGCCTCCTCGCTATTGGCAAAGTCCATCTGATAGGTCTTCCTGTCGCCAAAAGACGGAGCAGAATCTGCCGCATCTCTGAATGGTCCATAATAAGCAGAAGAATACTTAGCAGAGTACGCCATGATAGGAGTTGTGGAGAAGTTTGCCTCATCCAAGGCATGTCTGATCGCAGCAACACGCCCGTCCATCATGTCTGACGGTGCAACCATGTCCGCACCGGCTTTGGCATGCGAAACTGCCTCTTTTGCCAGCAGCTCTAGTGTTGAATCGTTATCAACTGTGCCATCCGGCAAAACGATGCCGCAGTGCCCATGATCGGTGTACTCACAAAGGCAAACATCGGTTATGACATAGAAGTCCGGGTCGATCTTCTTAATCTCACGGATGGCCTGTTGCACGATGCCGTTATCGTTGTATCCCTCAGAACCAACGCTGTCTTTTTTAGCCGGAATGCCAAACAAAATAACCGCATTGATCCCAAGCTCTTTAAGCTCAGCGATCTCAGCGGCTAAATAATCCGGTGATATGCGAAAAACCCCGGGCATAGAAGAAACTTCTTCACGAATACCGGTACCCTCGATAATAAATAGCGGATAAATCAGATCGTCAACAGATAAATATGTCTCGCGCACTAAACCACGAATGGTCGCATTTTTTCGTAGTCGACGAGGCCTGTATGATGGAACAGGAATAGACATTATCTTGATTTCCTCTCAGTTGCGTATCAAAATATGAGCCCACGAGATGCCCTTAAATCTCGCACCAAGCTTCCCAAAACATGCATAAAACATATGAGACAAATTTCGTCTCATATCAGATTATAGAACAACTTTAGTTCAAGTGTGCACAATGTAATAATTAGATTCCGTAAATTGTTACCAGAGAGTGGCAAGTTGAGGAGGGCGAGTTCTGGCGAACGTCGCAACACCGTGGCCTCAAAAGAAGACGTGGATGCAATCAAGATTATTAGACACCGCCCTACCAATAAAAGTGACAAAGAGCTTCTTAAGCAAAGATTGGAGCTCTACCTTGAGCTTGTGAAAGGTGGAATGAACTTTACCGAAAGTTGTATAATCACTATAGCAATAAGTCGCAAAGAGCGAGGTGGCAGCATGAATGACTCCGTTATCCTTGAAGAAATCAAGAGAGTGCCGCCCGAAAAGCTACCATCGCTGCTGGATTATATAAGGTTTTTAAGCAGTGAAGAATACAAGATTGATAACAATACGAGTATAGAATACGGAGGTTTCACATCAGACGAGGAGGCCGACTTGTGGTTAAGTGAGGCAAGAAAGAGAAGCTGGTCTGATGAACCAATATGATATTTACACGGTAGTTAGCTACTAAGATTTTTCCAAACCACGCCCATGTGTACTCGTCGAGACCAAGAGCTTGAAGTTTTCTTCTGTGGTTCAAGTTACTGCTTTGCAGTATAACCCTCGACCAAATCAATCAACTCCTGCTGCTTGTGCACCCCAAGCTTTCGGTATATCTTCTCCATATGAGACCTGGCAGTTCCCGGTGCAACCATGAGATCACGTGAGATAATTGCCAGCGTGCGTCCATAAGCCAAAAGTACCAATACTTCTTGCTCACGAGGAGTGAGCCCATAGGCTTTGGCGACCAAAACACTATTGTCTTCAAGCTTGCTTTTGCTCCCGGAAAAATCGCTACCATCCGGGCTACCGTTTTTTGCCACCCGGACAGCAGGGGCACTAACAGACAAATCTTGTACCGTTCCGCTGTCTTGATCATTCACACTAAAAGTATGTGTAACTTTGGCAATAGCACCCTCGGGTATGACCAAAAAAGCCACAATAACCAAACTCATAATGCATACAAGTGCAACAACGGTTATTTGTACGTCTCCATGCACGATCATTGATTGTATGATATCGCCCACAAAATAACCTAGTGCCATACCGATAAACATTGCTGATACGCCAAGCCCAAAAGCTTTTATCGCCGGCACGCCTCTATTAATAACTAAGCCGGCAAAAATGATCCAGATCAAAATGTCAAAGAAGTTATAGCCTATATTTATTAATAGAACGCTTATTGCAGCTTGAGAGCCGGCAAACATCGCAATCGCAACAAAACCGGCGATCATGATTGGCAGTGATAGTCGATAGGTAAACGCTAAGTTAAAGCGATCTTTTAAGGTTGTTACCAACACCAAAAAGCATACTCCGACTATAACCAACGCGAACAAAGAGCTGTCACCCAGAAAGCTGAATGGATCGGGATAGCCATACAACAATACATCAAACATGCGACATAAAAGCGAAAACACCACTACCGAGACCATCAGTTTTATAATCTGGTAGTCTATCGGTTTTTGCGAGGCTTTTTTCGCGCTGATGCTTGTTATAGCTTCTGCGCTTGAGCTTTTTGGCTCTATGTCAACAAGAGCTTGTTTGGATGCATGCAGCTCCCCATCCGCATCTTTATTATCTAAGTTATCTGAGCTCATGGGTGATTGTTTGGACGGTATTAGCTGCTTAACGATCAACCCTTCTCTGTTTACTTTAAAAAGCAACAAGCCCAAAGACGTAAGCGGAAAGAATAGATAACCAAAAAAGCTGATGCCTTCGGAGATGTCTGTGAGCGACAAAGCGACAAATGCCCCCGACACAATTGACGCAGCCGGAGAAACCATAGCTGCAAATCGCATGTCATATTTTGCAAGATGCTCACCCCATAGAACCTGAAGTAGACCGGCACCGGCACCTCCAATAAAGAATCCGACAACAGCGACTATTGGGTATTGTTCAAAAGTTGTGTGCGGGAGGATTATCGTCGAAAGCGGAATTAAAAGCGATGCGAGTATCAGTAAAACACTGGCTATTCGATACAAATTGATCCGAATGACATTGGTTCTGCTCGCTGAGTTGTGCACAAATAAAGCTGATATAAGCGCCGCTCCTGCACCAACAGCAAGATAAAGCCACTCATAATCGTGGTCGAGACTAAAACCGATAGGTTCGGACAAACAAAAAACTATCCATGCGAAGCAAAGCCCAAAGCCAAGCACAGTGACCATGAAGTCGAGTGTCTTGCTATCGCGGTGCTCTTTTTGGGTAGTTTCGCTGTCAGCTGAATGCTCACTTATATGTGTTTCTTCTTGATCTGTCATTTCCCCTGATGCAATTCTTTTATTTCCCTGTTAATACTCTCCGGTTTTAGCGCCATCTTGAATGCAAACTTTCTGTCGCATTCAAGTTTTTGCTGATAGTCATTCTACTAGAAGTTATACATTTTATTAGGCAAAATCAGATTCTCCATCCGATGACAATCAGATTTTCTATCAGATGATTGAGCCTTTTTATTGACCTACGATCAGTCGGTTAAATTGATCGGAAGGAGTTACCATGAAACGACAACTATTGCCAATTTACACTCCGCGTTATATTCCAAACGGAAAAGAGATGGCGGTAATCTCAACCAGCAAAGGTTTTATTCGCGTCAAGCTTGACGGCAAATATGCTCCTATCACTTCAGGCAACTTTATCGAACTCGCACGTCGCAGTTTTTACGACATGCTCAAGTTTCATGCTTATAAGGCAGATTCGATGATAATTGGCGGGTGCCCCTACACGCGAAATCTTACACCCGTACAAGTGGAGCACGCTGTAGACGGCAAGATAGGCGGCATAAACCCCGGCACCGGTGACGCAAGATATGCCATCAAAGATGAGTTTGTGGGCAAGAAATATAATCACCTTAAACTTGGCAGTATATGCATGTATAACAACCAAAAGCCTCAAACCGGCAGCTGCCAATTCTTTTTCTCGCTTGGTGTTCAACCAAAACTTGATGATAAATACACAGTATTTGGTCGTGTGACAGATGGGATCGAAACTGTGCTATCGCTAAGAGTTGGCGATGTGATACTCGGCATCGAGATTAAGGGTGCTGATGAGGTTATGCTTACCAATGCTGTTTCATGCCCCACACCTACACCGGGCAGTGTTGCTGCACTTGGAGCGATGAAAGCCGTAGATGGCAGCTTTGAGTCCGAAGATTTAGCCAGTTAAGATTGATTTACCACACGGTGAGTATATTATGCAGGCAATAACTACCCCACCAAAGATGCATCCGGTAAATATTTCTATAGGATCGAACATATTATTTTTAGGTCTTTTTACACTTGTTTTTGCTGGTAGATGCTGTTTTTACAAACTTTTAACAAAACCATATCTTCAATCAGATGTATGAGGGCTTGTCAGATCCTAATATGTGTACATCAAGAAAAACGGAAACGTTAAGTATTGATGAACCAAGGTCGTTAAGACCTCCACTAAATGGGCTAAAGGTATTTAAGCCCCGCACTTTGAAATGAAACTCCCTCCGGTTTGGTCACCGTGATAGTTTCGACTTATAACCTCCACGAGAGGGCAAGCGTTCTCTCCCCCTCCCCCTCCCTCGCTTGCCCCTCGTGTACGGTTAACCTACACGATAGGTACGGGTAAGGTCACGCCCCGGATTCCTGCTCAAGTTGGCTTGCCTGACAGGAAACTTCCTTCATCTCCCCATCCCCTCCCTAAGTGACCTTACTCAAGAACCCTGCAACTTGATTACCTATAGTCAAGATGCAGGGTTCTTTGCTTTGCGGAGAAAGTGCGATTAAAAGACAATTATTCATATAAAAGAAGCGCAAGAAGCGTAATGGCATCAGCGACTACATCTCACCGTGGACAGACTAAGTGCAAGGAAATTTGCGTTAACTATTTCAATTGATCTTTTCAATTGACTCATGATCCCGAATTGCTAAAAATGGCAAAATGTATTGTGTCCTAATACGCAAAATCTGGTATACTCTCTCCTCGCATAAAAGCGAACACTCATGGTGGGTGTAGCTCAGTTGGTTAGAGTGCTAGGTTGTGGCCCTGGAGGTCGTGGGTTCGAGTCCCATCATCCACCCCAAACATCCCAGATAACTATCAAGTTGCCTGGGATGTTTGCGTATCCGGGTGTGGGGCTCGAATCCGCGAGGGTTCAACTGTCCGGTGGACTATTTACAACAAGTTTATAGGCAGATGCTTTGCAAAGTGATTGAAGTCTTGATCAGTTGTATAGATAAGCAGATCGTTATTGTGGGCTATTGCGCAAATCAAAAAGTCAATATGTGAGCCTTGTATACCGTTTTTACGACATACATTAAAAAACTCAGCGGCTGTTTCATAATCTTTGGTGTTAATTGGTATATCAGGAAATGAGCTCAGCTTGTCTTTGAGATCCTCAAACATCATCTTATCTGATATACCAGACAACACTTCTTGGCGAACCGATCCGATCATTACGACCATTGATTGTAAAATCAGCTTTGTTAGTTTTGCAACCTCTTCACCGGGCTGCTTTCGACGAAGTGCCTGTGACCACACAGATGTATCAACTAATACCCTCATCACGCACGCTCTCGAGCTTTCTTGTAATCATAATCTATATCGTATTCAATTTTGCCAAAAAGTGACAACACTTCCGCGGCTTTACGCCTTTGAATAAACTCAGCAAGAGCTAAATTTACCGTTTCTTTTTTGGTCTTTAGCCCTCCGGTCTCAAGCGCAGCATTAAGCAGCTCTTGGTCAATAGCTAAATTCGATGCCATTTCCTGTTTCCCTTCGACTAGTTTATCTGTGTAGTAGTTTACACATCTATATGTGTAAAGGCAATAATTTACATTTCTTACTTCAGTATAGAGTTTTCTAAATTTACCTGGACTGGCTGTCTAAGAACTATGTATCTAACCCGGATTGTCCTTCCTGCGCTCTCCTTGTCATTCTCGCGCCCTCTCTGTCCTTCCTGCGCTCTCCTTGTCATTCCCGCGAAGGCGGGAATCCATAACTAACGATTCATTTTTTATGTAAAAATAGATTCCCGCCTGCGCGGGAATGACATGGGGGTAGCGGGAATGACAGAGAGGGAGTGGGAATATTTCAATTATTCTTCTTTAATATGCAATAAAATGGCTAAATGATGCATTATTGGTTTTGAAAGCAGGAGACGGACAGAGAGTTCGTCATATTGGAGAAGGGAAGTTTATGAAGAAATTTAGTACAACGCTGTTGGTGATGATTGTAGCCTTGAGCTTATTTGGCCTTGCACCTGCTGCGTATGCGGCGCCGTCAAAATCTGTTGCGATCAAAGCCATCAAGTATAAAAACAACGGTAATGTTGAGGTTGATTTTAAAAGTAAGGTAGTCTACAAAAACTCAAAAGTCACTGTAAAGGATTCCGGCGGAAAATCCTATAGCGTCAAAGCCACTGACCGCGATGACGACGATATCGAGTTCAGGGTAAATAGTATTGTTGCGGGAAAAACCTACACATTTACAATCTCGGGCATTAAGTCAAAGTGGGCAAGTAGCTACACCTCAATATCCGGAAAATTCTCAACACCAAAAGCAAAGACAGTAAATGCTAGCGTAACCATTAAAAAAGTTGAGTATGATGCCGACGACAAAGAGCTTTCGGTTGATTTTGCACAAAAGGTAAAGTACAAAAATGTAAAGGCAACAGTAAAAGACTCTACAGGCAAGGTTTATTCATCATGGATCACTGAAAAAGACAATGATGACTTAGAAATTCGCGTAAGCGGTCTTAAATATGGAAAGACATACACAGTCTATATTTCGGGCGTAAGCAACATAAATGCTAATTCATACGTGACTGTTTCTAAGACATTTGTCGCTTGGGACGATTAGCCCTTTTGCTCGTTAATCGTTGAGGCATCAACCCCGCTTCAGCCCCAATAAATCGCCGTCAGATAACAAACTGGCGGTGATTTTTTACTGTGTCGTAAAGCTCAAGTCTATTGAACTCATATCCTCACCGGCAAAGTCATGATAGGGTTTTCTTCAATCGCCATAGAAGACATTTCGGCTGGTGTAGAGGCTCTACGCCAAGCATGGTTTTAGATGTGGACAACGTGCGGGCTTGTTACAAAAAGGGAGCAACTACTCCACATTCAAAGGGTACTGCCTGGAGTAAGGCTGTAGCTCGGACTCTATCATCTCGCTGAAGCGTTGTATATAAGCGCGTTGAGCAGGTAGTGGCGGTCTTGTCCAAGACTCTAGGATGCCAAAGTAGGCGTGCTCGGTGCCTTTTATGGAACACGTGACTGTCTCGGGCGCGGTGTCATAAAGATAGGCGACCAAAGAGTCACTTAATGCGCAAGCTCGCCCATCATCTACCGCGCCAAATATCGCCTTGAGGCTGGACGATACCAATACAACCTGTTTAAGTGAAGTTTCTCCACTCATATGCTGAATGGTTCTGCTAAAGAGTGGCTCGCTGTTGTATGCCAGTGGTAACTGGGCTAACTCTTTAAGTGTTAGCGTTTTGCGGCGCGGAGAGACTAAGGTTGTAGGACAAACAGCCATAATATCCAGCGATAATAACGGTGTGAAATGTACATCGCTCACAAGTGACAGACGGCGCATTTCAAATTCCGGTATCAATACTAAAGCCGGGGCAGAAAGACTTCCGTCTGCAAATGCCACGATCGTATCGGGTAAACCTCGCTCGGTAAATGCTGCGTTGGACAAGCCCCAGCGCTTAATTGAATCGGCCATTAGGCTTAAAATCACACTCGAAACAAATGTGGTTATGGCAATCTCCGGAATTCCGGATTCTTTTTCTACGTGAGTTTCTTTGGGCTCCAATAACGATAGTTCGCTGTACATGTCCTTTGCACTACCAACTATGCGTTGCGCGTGTGGGAGCAGGATTTCACCCGCTGAAGTGAGATGAACTCGCTTATCCGAGCGTTTGAAAAGCGATAGATTGAGATCGTTTTCTAAAGCTTTAATAGCGCGGCTGAGACCTTGTTGCGAGATAAAAAGGTGATTAGCAGCTTGTGTGAATGAGCCACATCGAGCAACTTCCAAAAAATAACTGAGGCTTTCAATTCGCATGACATTCCTCTGCTCAAAGTTTGATTCTATAACACCTACTCATTAGGAAGTGCCGATTTAATGCTTGTGCGTCAGATTCTTTTCAGTTTGTTCCAGATCTGTTTGAGCAGACGACGGCACTACCTGGCGTAATG
>DBCW01000178.1 GCA_002293265.1 Eggerthellales bacterium UBA948 | reverse complement strand
ATGATGATCTTCTCTCTGCTCCACGTGTTGCAGATATTGAGCCGGCACCGATTATGGATTTTATTGAAAGTATAGCTTCCACTACTTATGATTACGCAAAGAGACAAGGTGGCGAGCTACCTTACACCGTAATTCGTGAAATTGCAGAAAACTTTATTCATGCAAATTTTAAAGAATGTGTGGTGTCTATACTCGACAATGGCAACACCATTCACTTTTCTGATCAGGGGCCCGGCATTGAAAAGAAACGTTTGGTTTTACAGCCCGGTGTTTCTTCTGCGGTCTCAGATATGAAACATTACATTCGTGGTGTAGGTTCTGGTCTTCCGATTGTAAAAGAGTACCTAGAATACAAAAGTGGACATCTTTCAATCGAAGATAATGTTAGAGGGGGAGTAATAATCACTCTTTCTGTAATTCCTGATCAGACCATGCAAAAAGAGCATGCAAATTCCTTTATTGCTCGTGAGATTAAGCAAGATAAAAGCCACTTGCCGGATCTTGATAAAAGAAGCCTGATGGTTTTACGATTGTTTTATGACAATGGAATGTTGGGGCCTAGTGATATTGTCGATCCGCTTGATGTAAGTGTCACAACAGCACATAGAATATTGGTTGATCTGGAAAAGCGTGGTCTTATAGAACAAGCTCCAAACAGAAAAAGGATTCTCTCTAGTGTGGGTGTTTCTTATTTCGAAGCCAATGACACTCATAATAGCCTGGATAATATATAAACCTTTAGAGAGGGGTAAACTTGTCAGACGGAGTACATGAGCTGTGGAATCAGACAGTTTCATATATTAATCAGCGAAACAATGCTGACCAATCTCAAATATCAAGTTTTCTTGGTTATTTAAAACCGGAGGCTTTGTCAGAAAGCGAGCTTGTTGTATCTACAAACAACAAGTTTGCAAAAGGTTGGATTGAAAAGAATTATTTTAATGACATAAAAGATGCCTTGTTTAATGTCATTGGTATTGATTTTAGTTTTAGAATTGTCGTTTCAAACAACTCTCAAGAAGACACTGCTTCTATAAATCAATATAGTATATCTTCTGTTGAGCCGTCTATTAATATTGGTTCTATGGTTAACAGTAATTCTCCTTTACAAAACACACATCCCACTTATCATGCTTATCCTCCCAGCGTAGCTCAGGTGTCTCCATTAAATAATTCTGCTATTTACTCTCATGACGCACAGAAATCTATGTTTCATGGTGACGCGTTTTCTGATGGAATGTCTACACCTACAGCTTTTAAGGAGAATGCAAGCGTTTTAGGGGATACTTCCATGGGTTTTGTTGGCGCACAGCGTAAGCCTATCTCTGACGAACGTACATTTGAGTCTTTTATTGTTGGAGATTCAAATAGATATGCTTTTAGTGCGGCTTTGGGTGTTGCTAAATCTCCGGGTAATATTTATAACCCTTTATTTATTTACGGAGATTCCGGTTTAGGAAAGACACACTTACTTTTAGCTATAGAAAACTATATTCGTGATAATCAAACTCATTTAAAAACTACCTATGCTCAAACATCCGACTTTGTGCGAGACTTTACTCAAATGCTTTATAACGATGATAAAAGGCGGCAGTTTGAACAACAATATCATCAGGTTGACGTTATTTTATTAGATGATGTGCAATATCTGGAAGGTAAAGTTGAAACAACAGGAGAAGTTTTTCAAATATTTAATGACTTCACCGCACAAAACAAACAAATTATCTTAAGCGCTGANNCGAAAGATATAAAAGTCGTTTTGCTTCCGGAATAACTATTGATATTCAACCACCTAACTTTGAGACGAAACATGCAATATTTGAAAACTATCTTGATTTCTGCTGTCGTAAATTAGAAAAAATAGAAATCAAGGATTTCTTTAGCCAAGATATTGTTGATAGAATTATTGAGCTTTCTAGCGACAACATACGTGAGCTTGAAGGAGCAACAGCATCTTTGGTGGCTTATTTGTCTGAAAGACAAAAACAGAGGCGTTTTGATTCACTAACAATGGAAGAAGTTGAGAGATGTATTTCTAATGTTTTTATGAGAACCGCCGAGAAACGTGTGAATATTTCAATCATCCAGAAAGAGATTGAACGTTTTTATCATATTAGTCATGATGATCTAATAGGTAAAAAGCGCTCGCAGGGCATAACTTATCCGCGCCAAGTTGCTATGTATTTATCTCGTAGTATGACCGGTGAATCGTATCCGGACATTGGTAAAGCTTTTGGCGGAAAAGATCATACTTCTGTAATGTATGCTTGTAATAATATAGAACAAAAAAGGCAATTGTCTAAGAATGTAGAAAATGAAATTAAAAGCCTTGTGGATTTGATTAAGAAATAGGTTGTGGAAAACTTGTTAGGTTTTTGTTCTAGTTTTGTGTATGAAATTAAGAGAAATGTGGAAAGATATTAATTATGAGAAAACAGCAGCATAAACGATGTGTGATTTTAAAAGATTTATCACAATGGATACACCGAGAACGACATGTTGGTTTATCTTGTTGTCCACTTTTCCACAGCCTCTATTAAAACTACTTTTATTTTTATTTATTATTATTTAAGGGAGTAAAAAGAAATGAAACTGACTATCGAAAAAGGTCTCTTGCTTCAGAGTTTAAGCATTGTTGCTAAAGGAATGTCTTCTCGCTCCACTCTACCCATCTTGTCAGGTATACATATCGAAGCAAGCGAGGGTGCGGTGATCTTTAGAACAACAGATCTTGAAGTTTCCATACAACATAAAGCCCCCTCTCTCATTGAAAAAGAAGGAGCCACTGTGGTTCCCGGCAAACTTTTTTCAGATATTATAAGAAGCTTTCCGGAAGCAGCTATTTATTTGGAAGCAATAGACAATTTTCTTATAGTTAAATGTTTGGAATCTGAATTTAAAATACATTGTCTAAATCCTTCAGATTTTCCTTTATTCCCTCAATTTGATTCCAAGGTTACAGCAGTGATACCTGCTGGAACATTTTCGTCTATGGTGAAAAAAGTTGTTAAGGCCGTATCTAAAGATGAATCTCGCGCTGTACTAACAGGAGTTTTAATTAAATTAAATGGCATTGATATTCAAATGGTTGCCACGGATTCCTATCGTATGGCAATTGCCAAAAGTCAACTAGAAAAAGCGGTTGATCAGGATGCAAACCTAATCGTTCCCGGAGATATTTTGGATGAAATAAGAAGACTTATGTCTAACCAAAAAGAATTAACTATAAGCGATTCTGAAAATCAAGTCATTTTTTCTTTTGAGGAAACTACGTTTATTACAAGAAAAATCGAAGGATCTTATCCAAATTTTGAAGCGATTGTTCCTACAGAAAAAAATGTCTCAGCTACATGTGATACCGCCGCTTTAACAGAAGCAGTACGCAGGGTTTCGATCACAGCCCAAGCTCATACTCCAATTAGATTTAGTATCGACCCCGAGATTCAAAATATTGAAATAAGTTCAAAAACACAAGATGTGGCTTTGTCTCATGAAAAAATCAGCGCGCAGATAAACGGAGATACAATTGATATTGGTTTTAATCCACAATATATTATTGATGGCTTGTCTGTTGTGGATACCGATGAGGTTTTAATTGAAGCTCAATCATCTTTAAAACCCGGAATATTTAAATCTGTTGATGGAGACTACTTTTTCTATTTAACGATGCCTGTACGCATTGATATTTGATAGGCATATATACAAATGAGCTTAGTTTTAAAAGACATAAGTATAAGAAACTTTAGAAATCATGAGTCTTTTAAGCTTGAAAAACCAAAACGTCTCATAATTATTGTTGGTGAAAATGCGAGCGGTAAAACCAATATAGTTGAAGCATTGCAACTTGTTACTGCAGCTAAATCTTTTCGAAATCCGCAATGGGCAAGCGTTGTAAGCTTTAATTCTACCAATTGCGCAGTAGAATTCATTTTTGAACAAAATAAGAGACATTTAGAAATAAAGATGGAAATAGAAAATAACAAAAGAAGTTATTATTTAAATGGAAAAAGAAAGAATGTTAATGAAATATGTGGTTTGACACCGGGAGTAATTTTTATTCCTGACGATTTGGATATTATTAAAAACTCCTCAGAAGTAAGACGAGAACTGATTGATGAAACGGGGCAACAGCTATCAAAAAATTATAATTCAATACTCAACGATTACAAAAAAACTTTAAAGCAAAGAAACAATATTTTAAAAGAGCAAAAAGAGAGAACAATAGACCAGAAAGTATTGGATTCTTGGAATGAAAATCTAGTAATTTTAGGAGCAATGCTCTTTGTAAATAGAATTAAAATATACAAAAAGCTCACAGAATATGCCTCACAATATTATTTAAAATTGACAAGCAATGAGATATTAACCAGCGAATATATTCCATCTTTCAACGACAATAAAGAGGAAATACCTTATGTTTCTCTATTTGATCTTAATAAAGATGCTGTTGAGGAGTTACTAAGAAAAGCTTTAAACAAAGTTATTTATGAAGAAAAAACCAGAGGAAAAACCTTGATAGGACCGCATCGTGATGAGATTAATTTTTTTATAAATAATAGGGAGGCCAGAAGTTTTGCTTCACAAGGACAACAAAGAAGTATTGCCCTGGCTTTAAAATTAGGACAACTTTCACTAATAAGAGAATTAAGTGGCAACCAACCAATTTTATTATTAGATGATGTTATGTCAGAGTTAGACGAAAAACGAAGAAATGAATTAATAAAGGTAATTGATGGTCAAATACAAACAATTATTACCGCAACAGACGTTCTTTGTTTTAATGGGGAAACATTAAAAAATGCGCAGATAATTGAGTTGAAAAAGTCATGATGGATGAGAGAAAAAAAAGAACAAATCTTAATAAAGAAATTATTGAGTTTATTGAATCTCATCCACAAAGTATTTATACAAAAGGTATTCGTCTGCAACAAGTATGGGAAAGAATTGCCGGCGTTCAAGAGCTAGAGCATACAGACAACATTGTAAGAGGAACCGGTAAAAAAGGAATAATAATAGTATATGTTGACAGCTCCCATTGGGCAGCAGAATTATCAACAAAATGTGAACTTTATCGTATTATGCTCGAAAATGAAATCAAGGAAGAAATTAAAGAGCTAAAGTTTTTGGTAACACGTAAGACTGCACTAAAAAAAACCTTTCAAAAAATATCAAAATTAAAAGAGGAAGAAGATACAAAGAATAAGCCCATTAAACTAAATTTAGAAGAGGATAGACACGCGCGGGAACTTGTAGTAGAAGTAGAAAATAAAGAGCTACAAAAAGGGCTGTATAAAGCTATAAAAGCAGACATGGAATGGAAAAANNGGGTCAAAGGGGATTAAATTTGTCGCAGAATCGTCCAGAAAGCCCCAAAACACCATAATTTTTAATGGTATCAAATAAGCAATCTGATATAATAATATTAACTTTAATGTAGTAAGTAGAAGCGCGATCTTTTATCGCGCTTCACGCACGTAGTAAGGAGTCTGTTTTGGCTAACGACCCAATAAACGAGACCAATAAAAAGATGAATGGGAATGCCAATTACAACGAAAAAGATATTCAGGTATTAGAAGGACTCGAAGCTGTTCGCAAAAGGCCGGGTATGTACATTGGTTCAACCGGACCCAGAGGCTTACATCACCTAATTTATGAAGTAGTAGATAACTCGATAGATGAGGTTATGGCAGGAGTAGCCGACAAAGTCGAGGTAATAATTCATGAAGACAACGGCGTGACTGTGATTGATAATGGTCGCGGAATACCGGTTGGTAAACACCCGAAAATGAAAATACCAACACTTGAGGTTGTTCTTACCGTTCTTCACGCCGGCGGAAAATTTGGTGGTGAGGGATACAAAGTGTCCGGTGGTCTTCATGGCGTTGGTGTAAGTGTTGTAAATGCCTTATCAGAAAAAATGGTAGTTGAGGTATCCCGTGATGGAGGCACATATGAAATGGGATTTTCTCGTGGCAAGACCACAAAAAAGATAGAGCAGATTGGAAAATCTAAAAAGACCGGCACAACAGTTAAGTTCTGGGCAGACCCGGAAGTTTTTGAAACAACTGTCTATGACCACGACACTATTTCTTCACGCTTACGCGAAATGGCTTTCTTGAATAAAAATGTAAAAATTATTTTCACCGACGAACGCATAAAAAATGAAGAGGGAACCGGGCCTTTTATAGAAACATTCCAATATGCGGGAGGAATAATCGACTTTGTTAAGTATGTTAACGAGGGTAAAGAGGTCTTATCCGGTCTTTCAAAACCAATTTATTTTACCGCCGAACAAGAAGGTATTGGCGAAATAGAGTTTGCAATGCAATGGAATACCACACACTATGAAACCACCCTTGCCTTTGCAAACAATATCCATACCACCGAAGGTGGAACCCATATGGAGGGATTTAAAAATGGCATAACCCGCATAATTAATGATTATGCCCGTAGCCATAATATGTTAAAAGAAAAAGAAGATAATATGGCCGGAGAAGATGTACGATCCGGATTGGCTTGTATTATCTCAGTAAAATTAAAAGAGCCACAATTTGAAGGTCAGACAAAAACCAAGCTTGGAAACACTGAGATAAGAGGGTTAGCGCAGTCTACAGTCATGCAAGGTGTTGCAGAATACCTTGAGGAACACCCCAATCCAGCACGCACTATCGTAAACAAAGCTCTGGAAGAAAAGCGCGTACGTGAAGCGGTTAATAAGTATAAGCAATCGGCGCGAAAGCAAAAAGAGACATCACTACCGGGTAAGCTTGCCGACTGCTCACTTCGTGATCCGGAAATCACAGAGCTTTATATTGTAGAGGGCGACAGCGCAGGTGGTTCAGCCAAACAGGCTCGCGAACGTTCTTTTCAAGCAATATTACCGCTTCGCGGCAAGATTCTAAATATCGAAAGAGCAAATCTTCATCGTTCACTTTCATCAGATACGATCAACACCCTAATAACTGCTTTAGGCACAGGTATAGGTGATGATTTTGAGATTGAAAAAGCAAGATACCATAAAGTGATAATCATGACAGATGCTGATGTGGACGGTGCTCATATCCGGACGCTTCTTCTGACCTTCTTTTTCCGTTTTATGCCGGAGATGATAGAGCATGGTTATGTATATATTGCTCAACCACCACTATATAGACTCTCTGTGGGCAGAAAAAAAGATTACATATATAAAGACGATATGTTGAAAAAAGAAATTGCCAAACTAGGTGAAGGGGCTAAATATAGTGTTCAACGCTATAAAGGTTTAGGCGAAATGGATCCGGAGCAGTTGTGGGAGACAACAATGGAACCGGCAAACCGTACACTGCTGCAAGTTTCAATGGATGATCAATTGTTAGCGGACAGAGTAGTAAGTGATCTTATGGGAGATCAAGTAGAACCTCGTAAACTGTTTATCCAAAAACATGCAAAAGACGTGCGATTCTTAGATATCTAATACAAAGGAAGGTGCCAAATAGTGGCTGGAGATAGAACTCAAGAAATTGATTTAAGCGGTAGTAGGGTAGAGCCGGCTGAGCTTGCTCATGAAATGCGCGAGAGTTTTCTTGCATATTCGATGAGTGTTATTGTTGCGCGTGCTTTACCTGATGTACGCGATGGTTTAAAACCTGTACACAGGCGAATCTTATATGCGATGAATGAAAGTGGAATAACACCAAGCAGGCCGCATAAAAAATCCGCATGGACCGTCGGTGAAGTAATTGGTAAATATCATCCGCATGGCGATAGTGCGGTTTATGACACAATGGTGCGCTTGGCTCAAGAGTTTTCAATGCGTGTGCCTTTGGTGGATGGTCATGGAAACTTTGGTTCTGTAGATGGTGACCCTCCTGCAGCGATGCGTTATACAGAGTCAAGGTTGCAAAAAGCAGCAATGGAGCTGCTTCGCGATCTTGATAAAGAGACTGTTGATTATCAGCCAAACTACGATGAATCTTTATCAGAGCCGGCAGTTTTACCGGCGCGTTTTCCTAATCTTTTAGTAAATGGATCACAAGGTATTGCTGTTGGTATGGCAACAAAAATCCCACCTCATAATTTAGGTGAACTTTTAGATGCTATTTTATACTTAATTGACACACCTGATGCANNCACAATCTAAGTGAAGTGATCGATGCCACCTGCTTATATCTTGACAATGATGATGTAACCATTGCTGAGTTGATGGAGGTGCTTCCGGGGCCGGACTTTCCAACCGGTGGCACAATCATGGGATATCAAGGTATTGCCGACGCTTATCATACCGGGCGTGGGTCATTAACAATTCGTGCTAAAGCGCGCTTAGAGAAAACCTCCACCGGAAAAGACCGAATAATTTTCTATGAACTTCCGTATATGGTAAATAAAGCCAAACTGGAAGCAAAAATTGATGAATTGCGTCGCGATAAAAAGATTCCGGACATCTCACTGGTAAGAGACGAGAGTGACCGTAAAGGCATGCGCCTGATGGTAGAGTTAAAACAAGGCGCAATACCGGATGTTGTGCTCAACCAGATATATAAACATACGCAAGCGCAAAACAATTTTGGTGTAATTATGCTCTCTTTGGTTGATGGAGTACCGCGCACACTCAACCTTAAAGAGACACTTCATTACTATATTAAGCATCAAGAAGAAGTGATTGTAAGACGAACGACTTACGATTTAAGAAAAGCCGAAGAGCGCGCTCATATTCTTGAGGGATATATGGTTGCGCTTGATAACATCGACGAGGTTATTGCAATTATCCGTGGTTCACGCGACGACAATGAAGCTAAAGTAGCATTAATGGATAGGTTTGGGCTAAGTCAGACACAGGCCGATTCTATTTTAGAGATGCGCTTAAAGCGCTTAACAGGACTTGAGCGTGAAAAGATCGAGGCAGAGCTTGATGAACTGATCTCCCGTATTGCATATTTTAAGAAAGTGCTTTCGGATAACAATTTAGTTCGTCAGATCATTAAAGAAGAGCTGACCGAGATCAAAGAGCGCTTTGGAAACAAGCGCCGCACAGAGCTTGCGGCAGAAGCAAAAGATCTTGAGGTAGAAGACCTGATTGCCGAAGAAGATATGGTGGTTACAATCACTCGTACCGGTTATGTGAAGAGACTACCCGTAGCAACATATCGTCAGCAAAAGCGAGGAGGAAAAGGACTACAAGGAGTAAATCTTAAAGACGATGATTTTGTAGAGCATCTTTTTGTTGCCTCTACACACGACTATATGTTGTTCTTTTCTACACACGGAAAAGTGTATCGCTTAAAAGTTCATGAGTTGCCGGTAGGGTCACGCCACGCCAGAGGAAGTGCCGTGGTAAACCTATTACCTTTTGAAAATGGTGAAAAGATTGCCGCAGTAATTGCAACTAAAGATTTCCCTGAAAGTGAATATTTGTTGTTTGCAACAGAAGAGGGAATGGTTAAAAAGACCGCTATGAGTGCTTATAAAAATTCACGCTCTTCCGGCCTTATTGCGATTAAACTGCGTGAAAATGACTCATTAATTGCAGTGCGCAGGGTTAAAGAAGGCGAAAAAGTCGTCATGGTGAGCAGTGCCGGAAAGGCAATCCGCTTTGATGAGAGCGAAGCGCGTCCTATGGGAAGAGACACATCCGGAGTTAAAGGAATGACCACTCCTAATAACGCTCGCGTTTTAGGCATGGAGATTGCGCCGGAAGGTAGTGATCTGTTTGTCATTACCGAGAACGGATTTGGTAAAAGAACACCTATGGACGAGTACACCGAACACCATCGTGGCGGACAAGGAATGTCTACGATTTCTATGACTGTGAAAAAAGGATCACTTGCAGGTATGAAAGTTGTTATGCCGGGTCAAGAATTAATGATAGTTTCAGAAGAGGGTGTAATGATCCGCGTGAAATCCAATGATATTTCTAAGCTTGGACGTGCAACGCAAGGTGTGAAAGTAATGAACGTTGCTGACAGCGATCGTGTTTGCGCAGTTGCTCGTGTTACAGGATCCAACAAGAAAAAACCGGCAAGCAGCTCTGTTTTTGAAGGGCAAGAAAAGATGTTTGAAGATGCCGACCTCGAAAGCATCGACGACATAGATGATATCGACGCTCTGGATGATATTGATGATGAGCAGGATGAAGTAGTAAGTGAAAAAACAGCTGACGATGTCGATGATGTAGAAGAAGAAAACTAATAACCAAACAAGAACAAGACGATCAGAGGAAAATAACTTGGCAGAAATAAACGCAATACTGTTTGATTTAGATGGAACCCTGGTAGATACAAAAAATCTGATTGTCACATCATTTAGAAAAGCATCACAAGAAGTTCTCGGAAAGGCAATTCCTGACGGAGAACTTCTTCCGCTTATCGGAATACCTCTTGCAAGCCAAGTTAAGTTTTTAGCCCCAGGTCATGAAGATGAGTTAATAGAGGCATATCGTAGTATTAACAATGAACTTCACGAAGAGCTAATAGCTTATTTTGATGGAACACGAGAAATGCTTGAAGAGCTTCTTGCTCTCAATAAAAGACTTGGTGTTGTTACCTCAAAACGTAATGAGCCGGCATTACAGGCCTTAAAGTCATTTGATCTTCAAGACTATTTTGAGTTCATTATTGGAATGGAAGAAACTCAAAAACATAAACCTGAGCCGGAACCTTTACTTCTTGGTGCAAAATTACTTAACGCGACAAACGAACCATGTATTTACATAGGAGATAGTCCGTATGATATGCTTGCCGGTCGAGCTGCAAATATGCATACAATAGCAGCAAATTGGGGAATGTTTACACGCGAAGAACTAATCGAGGCCGGCGCACAATACGAGGCAAATAAGCCACTCGATCTACCGAAGATTATTCAGGGCATACAGCAAAAGGCCTAATCAAAAAGCGAACCCTATATTGTCATCCTAAAAATGTTCGAAAAGCCTCATTAGGTCACTCACACATTTCCCTGTCATTCCCGCGAAAGCGGGAATCCACCTCGCAATAGCCGCAGCAATGGATTCCCGCCTTCGCGGGAATGACAGTGGCTGATGGTGTTATGGTGCAGGACATTGCGAACAACGATAGATTCCCGCCTTCGCGGGAATGACAAGGGAGATGCGGGAATGACAGAGAGGTGTACAAGATTTCAGACAGTTTGTTCTTTGACAGCGCTTAAGGAGGATGACAATAGGTTAGTGAACTTCGAAGTCTTCAGGGGATATTGAGTCTAAAAATGTTCTAAACTCCTCCATAGAGTCTTCACGACTTGTGTTTTCTGCAAACAGGTATGGAAATGATGAGGAATTAAGCACATCTTCATCAACATATAAAGGAGACTGAGTGCGAACTGCTAAGGCTATAGAGTCACTAGGTCTGGCATCCACGCGAATTTTCTCTCCACCTCGGCTTAGATTTACGGTTGCATAAAATGTAGATCCTTCAACACGGTCAATGACCACGCTTTCTACTTCTGCGCTTAATACATGGATCACATTGACTAAAAAGTCGTGTGTCATTGGCCTCATATGGAGCTGCCCTTCTAGGGCAATGCCAATAGAAGCCGCTTCAGTAGGACCAATCCAAATAGGCAAAACACGACTACTTGTGCTGTGATCGTTTGGTGGGCGAAGAACCACCACAGAAGGGGAGGGTGGAATTCCAACAACCAAAGTTTCAATTATTACCGGGACCATAACACCCCTTACTCTTAATCGTACGCTATTCAATGCTCATAGAGCCCCGACTATCTTTTAGAAATGATCCATTAAGAATACCATAGCGCACTTAATTCTGAAGCGACGCATTATTAACAATTTTTACAACCAAAAAACTATCAAAGCTGAAGAATTCCGGCAAAAACAAAAGAAAATAACCAGATAACTCGACATCGAGAGCTATTTAGAATAAACTACTTGATTCGTGAAACTTGTTTGATAAATGGAAAGCGCAATTCAAGCCAACCATCACCAAATAAGATAATTCTGGGGTATCGT
>DBCW01000028.1 GCA_002293265.1 Eggerthellales bacterium UBA948 | reverse complement strand
TTTCATGTTTAACTATGCTCCCGGAGGTTTTGGAGCTCCCGGGGCTGCCGGTGCGCCTGGGGCTCCCGGAGGTTTTGGTGCGCCTGGTGCGCCTGGGGCTGCCGGTGCACCCGGGGCGCCCGGGGCTGCTGGTGCGGCATTTAGCTTTGCGCCACACTTGGGGCATTCTGTTTTGGTTATGTCGGCGACTTCCTCGCCACAAGAACCACATTTTCTTGGTGCTGCCTCAATTGCTGCTGGTCTAAAACACATTTCTTTCTCCTTTTGGTCTTACAACAAATCTAAGCCATGTTTCCCACTCAATTGTTGCCGATGGCTCAGACTCATTGTTATGTTCAACAGCCACATCACTGTTGAATCCACTCTAATTGCCGGACGCTTTCATCTCTACAAAGTTGATCGCCTTTGCGGGACATCGCGATACACAATTCAGACACCCGGCACATTTATATGGATCGGTAATAGTCGCTTTTCGAGTGCCATCTACCATTTTGATCGCCTCGTGCAGAGGACAAATCTTTACACATAATGTACACCCGATACATAACTCGCTATCTATTACCGCATATCTTCGATGTATAAACATATCCCTTTGGGGGCCGTGCATATATCCATCACCCTTGTTCTATTATTCCGACACTGCTTTTCGTTACATTTTAACACTATGCATAATACCCTTTAATCATCTGTATTACGCGCAAATTCTGTTTGTCGATCCCTATTTCTATTAATAAAAAAGAGACCAATATCCACGCTGACCATGCAGAGATTGATGATATAAAAGACCAAAACATAAGTGACGTTGCTGTCAATCAATTTTGCTGCGATACCAAATGCATAACCAGCCCACACTACCGACATAAAAAGCAGGCTCTTGCCTTTTGCGGTCTTTGACTTGATAGATTTAACTATCGAGGTTGGCCACGCGATACCAAAGCTAATGATCATAAGCATTTCAAAAAAGTCACCGGTAAAAAAATCCATACCATCAACCTGTCTCTGCAAAACTGTCTCAAGTTTTGTCATTCACATGTACGTTTGTCATTCCCGCATCCGGCTTGTCATTCCCGCGCAGGCGGGAATCCACAACTCAATATGCACTCAGCAATGGATTCCTGCCTTCGCAGGAATGACAGAATGTGGCCTCCATATTCTGTCATGCACCCTTAACATCGGAAGAGGGGTCTCCCCCCTCTTCCTTTGTAGCAAATCAAGCTTAGTCTTTTATGTTTGAAGCGGCTTTAGCCGTTCTTCGAAGGGGTAACTATCTACTAAAAGATCCTCTTGATCTCGCGAGCACCCAGCTTGTCATACTGATCGTTGAAGTAGGTGTTACCCTCGAGATACTGCTCGCCGGTAAACCATTCGTCGGTGCGATCCACAGGATCGATACACGGATATACACGGCACAGCAGTCCGCGAAGCGTCCATGTAGCGGTTCCCGGGTCGGAGCCTTCTACAGAACCATCAACGAGAACGTTGGCATTGGACTCTAATACTCCCTGATACCACGGCTCTTCGGCGGGAAGCTCCGGATACCACCATGACGGCATAACTTGAACCGTACCTTTGATGATACCTTGGTCAACATGAGCTTTCTGGCGAATACGTCCGCGCTCATTTTCAATCCAAACCCAATCTCCATCGCGAATGCCATATTTACGCGCATCTTCGCGATGCATAAATGTCATCGGATACGGGAACATCGAACGTGTGCCTTGTCCGGGAACGCGATTCTCGGAGTGATATAGAACAGATACGCGACCACCGGTGGTAAGACGCAAAGGATACTTCTCGGCGAGTTCCGGATCAGAGAGCGGAGTCTCGGGAAGCTCTTTGTAGTACGGCAGTGCGTCATATCCAAGATCTTGCATATAGGAGGAGAAAATCTCGGCCTTACGGGATGGTGTTGCAAATCCGCGAGTCTGACCGTTGGGCAGAGTCTCGGCATATTTTTGGAAGCGGGTCGGAGATGGGAAGTAGGTTCCCTGCTCGCAAAGCTCGGTGTAGTCAAGATCGGTACCACGAGAGATACGATGCTTGATAACATCTTCGTAGGTCTCCCACGGCCATACATCTTCTTGACCCATGCGAATACCAAGGTCACGGAAGAAGTCATAGTCCATAACGCGATCGCCCACCGGCTTGCTTCCGCGATCACCACAAACGGAGAAGTCATTGGAGTCTTCAGCGGTTGTGTAGCAAGGACGCTCAAGCGAGTCGCAGCCGGGGATGATGTAGTCGGCCAGCGCGGCTGTTGGGGTCTTCCAATACTCAACAACTACCAAAAGCTCGAGGTCTTCTTTGAGGATCTTGTGCAGGCGCTTTGGATCCGGTGCCCACGCCAGTGGGTTGGAGCTCCAGCAAATCATCGCCTTTACCGGATACGGATTGTTGTTTTCCATTGCATCATACATTAGTACCGGTGAGCAGAGCATTTGATGAAGCATCGGGCGAGGTACGCCAAACATCTTTTGGTAGCAATCATAAATCGGCTCAAAGCCCTTCCAACTCATGATCCTGAACTGGTCATAACCAATATATTTCTTACGGGTCTCAGCGTCTACAACCTCGCTCATCTCCATCTCGGAGTCGCGGATCGGGAAGTGCTTTTGACCGTCAAGTCCCGGAACCGGACCGGGCTCGCCGATGAACTCGCCGCCGGGTTGGTCAACGTAGTTGAGGATGATACGCATGATTGTCTTAGTGATGCACAGACGTGAAGCGTTTGGACCGTGTTGGTCGCCGCCGCCCAGACCCCAGGTGATAAAGCCGATGCCGTTTGTGGCATATGTCTTGGCAGTATCAGCGATCTTGTTCTCCGGAATACCGGTGATTGGAGAGGCCCACTGTGGTGTGCAAGGCTTGGCCATCTCGATGATAGCGTCCCAAGCGGTAACAGCTTTTACGGTCTTGCCGTCAGCAAGTGTTACGTCCCACTCGCCGTTAAGGGCTGCATCCACCGTGCCGTCGTAGTAGCGGTTCTCGTCCGAGCACCATACGCCCACGCCACCTTTGGCGTTATCCCAGATAAGGAAGTCTTCCTTCTTGCCATCTTTGTCAATGTCGCAGCCGCGAAGCAGTACGCCGTCGTCTTTGGTTACGAGGAATACGCCGTTTGACCAGTCTTTGATAAACTGTTCGTCGTACCATTTATTCTCGATGATCTCATGCAGCCAAGCCAAAGCCAGAGCGTGGTCCGTGCCGGGATAAATCGGCAGCCAGTGATCGGCCAACAAAGACTGGGTGGTGCAATAAGGATCCACAACGATCATCTTTGGCTTTTTGCCCGGACGCTCCATGGCGGCCAGATATTGACGCCACATTGGTGACTGCGGACCATACTTCTCAGAGGCAGAAAGTCCCCAGATAACAAATGTCTGGGCGTGCTCGATGCCTACCGGAGCAATAGACTCTACCGGCCAACCGCACATTGCCATATTGATCGTGTAATTCCAGCACCAACAAATCGTTCCCGGGTCAATTACGTTGCCGGGATTGCCAAGGTTGTTGGTAAAACGAGTACGAGCCCAGAGGTGATCTGAGCGATAGGTTCCCTCAGAAGATACGAGGGTTTCGGGTCCATATTTGTCAATGAGTGCTTGCAGTTTCTCGGCAATTTCATCCATGGCCTGGGCGTAAGGAATCTCTTCCCATTTATCCTCGCCTTTTTTGCCGGCACGTTTTAATACATGATTGATGCGCTTTGGATGATAGTGCATCTGAATAGCTTTCTTGCCCTTTTCGCCGATACGATCACAAAGCACTGTTCCCTCTTTCCAGTTACCTTGGATCTCTACAACTCGGTCGGTCTCGGTATCAACGCCAATTACGATACCGCAGTTCATGTGACAATAAAAACATCTCGAGTAAGTCCACTGTACGCCGTTCTCGTCGATATACTTGTTAGGCATATCCAGCGGAAGATCAGTGTTGGTCGTTGCTCCAGTATTCCACGCCATAACTATCTCCTTTCTCCATAATGGAGTTTCGCGTGCAGCCGCCAGTGATGCAGCTGCTTCATATCCAAATGTTAGATTGAGATGCGGCGCAAATCTTGAACCAAAAGAGGTGAACTTTAAGGGTGATAATAAGGGTGAAAGGGCGATACCGGGGCGATTAGCTCCGGCTTTACAACTCCGCGACATCGCGTTTGCAAGTTTTTTACGATTTCTTGATGAGTTCTTTTGGTTTATTCCTCAGATCCCATCATATACCCTACGTTGCGCACAGTTTTTAGCAGTACCGGGTGAGATGGATCGGTCTCAATCTTTTCGCGGATCCGGCGCATGAAGACAGAGACACTTGATGTCTCGCCTACAAACTCGTCGCCCCAGACCTTGCGTATGAGCTGTTCACGAGTAACGATCTCGCCTTTGCATTGCGCCAAGAACTCCAAAATCTCGTATTCTTTTGGTGTAAGCATTATCTCGTTGCCATCGTTTGTAACTTGACGCCTGCGTGTATTGATTTGGAGCGTGCCCACCTGCATTACTTGTTGCTCGCGCTGTGTAAATCTATCGTGTTGGCGCAGGTGCGCTTTAATGCGCATCAATAGCTCTTCCGGGCTAAACGGTTTTACCAGGTAATCATCACCACCGGAAGTAAACCCTACGCCCTTATCTACAAGGTCGCCTTTGGCACTTAAAAACAGTATCGGTGTCATGCAGCCTTTATCGCGCAGAGCCTTACATACCTGAAAACCATCTAGTCTGGGCATCATGACATCCAAGATGATCAAGTCCGGCTTGTCTCGTTCCCAAACCGATATAGCCTCCACGCCATCATATGCAACACACAACTCGTAGCCGGCATCATCAAGTATGCGCTTAACTACGCTATGTATTGATGGCTCGTCATCAGCCAACATTATTAACATGCTGCGCCTCCTCGTCAGATAATGAGTTATCACCAGTTGGAATATACACTGTAAATGTTGATCCCTGTTTATGCTCGCTTATTACCGTGACCCTCCCCTTGTGCGCTTCTGCAAACTCTTTAACTACCGCAAGACCAAGACCTGTGCCGCTATAGCGTTTTCGAGCCGATTTATCCAACTGTACATAACGCTCAAATATCCGCTCTAACTGATCGTTTGGTATGCCAATACCGGTGTCACGAACCGATATCAACACTTCACTCGCTTCGCAGTCATACGATACAGCAATTTCCACAGCCCCACTATGGTGAGTAAATTTTACCGCGTTGTTGGTCAAATTCTCAACGATACGACGTATCTTTTCCCAATCAGCATATATTAGGGGAACGTCTGAATCCACCCTTGTCAGCAATGCTATTTCGCGTTTTTGTGCAAGTGGTCTGATCGATCCTTCAACAGTGCCGATCAGATCGACCATATCTATATACTCGCGCACCAGCTCCACGCGTCCGGCATCGATCCTTGCTACTTCAAGAATATCGTTGACCATTGACAGCAGTAAGTATCCGCTATCTTTGATTTCTCTTAAGGCATCGCGATTGCTGGGTTGCTTGATGTCTTCGGAGCGTTCGCATATCTCGGCAAAAGCCAATATTGAGGTGAGAGGGGTTCTGAGTTCGTGGCTCATGGTCGCAAAGAATTCTGACTTGTACTCATACTCTGTCTTTAGTGTCTGATTGGCACTTTGAAGCGCCTTGCCCTGCTCCTCAAGCAAGTGATTAGCCTTTACCAGGCGATTTACAAGTATTGATACAGCTAGAAAGACAATGATGATAGCTGCACCAATTATCAAAAAGAACATTGTTGATTGACTTATGATGTTGGCCTGAATGCCTTTCATGTACATATCAATCGGCATTATGATACTCACGGCTCCGGCCATGTCGCCGACACTTAATCCCTCTTTGGCAAATCCGGTAATATCGATCTCACCTGCCGGGCTGCCGTGACATTCCAAGCAAGACTGCTTGATGTAGAGTGGAGATACGTATCTAAACACCTGTGCGCCGTCTATCTGCGTGGTACCGTAGTACTCGGCACCGCTGCCATCCATAGCACCTATAGACCTGAAGTTGGCATAAGCTTCAAGTTCAAAGTCATCAGGCCAGCCGGATCTGGCTCGCGGTTGCTCAGATATATAACGTATCTCGTAATCGTTTTTAGCCATAAACAAAGCTGCAACGCTTTTACCGGCAATCGCACAGTAAATATTTTTAAAGTTGTATTCTCCGTTGGCATCCGTATCAATTCGCTTCTGATTGATCTCTATGAACTGCCAAACCGCTTGCATTTCTTGGTTGAGAATCCGCACTTTTTCTAACATCTCTGCTTCTGCTTGTGTCTCTTGCGAGTGTCTGCTCCAAAGCGCATTAACACTTACTCCCACAATGAGTAAGACCAATAAAAGCACCGCAATTTTGACTTGCAAAGAGATCCTACTGAACAATACTTTCTCCCTTGATTGTTCTTGCGCTAGATGCACTCTTTTTAAAGCGAATTAATCTGAGTACAGTATATAACCCAAAAACAACAGTGTAGGCGCCACAAGTCAAAAATGCATGCATAGATAATTGTAATAGTGAGGGAAATAAGAAAGCGATTATATGCGCGTAAGTAAGCGCCAAGAATGGATAGGTTAATTTTTGCAGACGTTTCCATGTAGCCAAACGCATCCGTTTTCTTACCGCATTGATTGATGTAATTGCGAGCGGTACAAATATGATCGTTAGCACGACCGACAGTATCAGTGCAACCTCGACAGCCGATTTCAATGCAGCCGCTCTGAGCAATTGAGCAATGTATAAGGCTGAGTAAGAGATAACATGGCTGATGATGAGAATGCTGCCGATAATAGAAAGCTCTGCTCTTATCGGCACAAGTTTTTTGCGATACTTTGACCCCTCCGGCAATACACCAATAAATATTACAACTGTGAGAAATGCCGTAGCTAGTATGCCCTTGTGATCTATTGGTAATAAGAATCTGGCAACGACGTTTTGCACCGGGAAAAAGTAAAAATACAGACCTACACTGCAGGTGATAGTTGCAATTAAGTAAAACACCCATGAATAGCGTTTGATCTGCTTATGCGCCACAAGTGCCAAAACAGTTACCAAAACACAACATACAATAAAACTCATAGGTAAGCCTCACCGGATATGTTAAGTAAGCTTGCGTATTCGTAGATCACTCCCATCATGATGTGAGTGAGTCCCTTGTAAAAATCACTGTTGGTGTTTTCAAGCATTGCAGCTTGCCACTGTGGTATCCATGGCAATACATTAGCTGCCATGAACTCTCGCTGCTCGTTGTATAGGCTACTTGCTACATCTTTATCGCCATCTCGCAGCGCATCTGCTTGCATGGCAGCCAAATAGCCCAAAAACTGCGTCATTAAACCTAAGTGATCATCCGGCTCGTGATACTTGCGCTCAGCCATGATGCCATACTTTTCGTAAGCGCGACGCACGTCAAGTGTCTTTCTACCGTATAACACCGGTGTCTTTTCAAAGTAATAAGCCGCCCATGACGGTGCAAGCGGCTCGCCAAGACCTATAAGCAATCTTAACCATTCGCGGTTGAGAAGCTTGGTCGTCTCTTCGATGTCCTTATCGGTGCTTCCTTCTCGCCACGTCTGCATGCAAGAGACTCCCAACTGCACCTCACTTCGCGCGCTCGCAAACGGTATCTCATCAAAAAAGGTCTCATCCAAAAGCTGCGATATTTGCTCTTGATTAGGTTCGCTATACAAAACGGTACCCAGCACTCTAAGGGCCAATGCCGCACCATCAAACAGATCGACCTGAGAATTGTCATCCATGTTGGTTTCCTTTAAACGACCATACTCCCCAGCTTATTGACCGGGGAGTATGAGGTGCTCTGATTATTTTTACTAGTTACCGTATTCTTCTTCGAGGTTAGTCTTTCTTCCGGTTCCCTCACCCGACTTAACAGCGTTTCGATGTGGATTCATTACTACGGACGGGTCTGTGGAGTTTACCGGCAGAGGCTCTATCTCCATGTCGCCATTGCCGTACTTAGCTTGCAATTCGCTCAGCTCGCCAAAATCAAACGCTCTCATCAGACACCCGGCCACGCAGATGGGTTTTTCGCCTTTCTCGATCAAACCTTTGCACATGTCGCACTTGGTCATGACATTTTTAACTTCATTTAGACTTGGCGAGTCATACGGGCAGTTGTTTTTGCATGTGCCGCAAGCGATGCAAATCTCCGGATTTATGGTAGTTATACCGGTCTCGGCATCCTTGGTGTGTGCGCCTGTGGGGCAAACCGCAACACATGCCGGATTTGCACAGTGGTTACAGGCGATAGATATGTGATAACCAAGCATATCTTTGGCCTCATAAACACCGGTAGCCTCGTCCAAAGTCCAAGAACCACTCTGATAAGTGTGAACCTTACGCCAAAGAGTATTTGAAGGTAGCATATATGTTTCCTTGCAGGCTACTTGGCATGTCTTGCAGGCAGTACATTTGTTGGAATCGAAATAGAAACCGTATTGAGCCATGTTATCCTCCTTCTACTCAATCCCCATGGGCTGGACAATTACGCGGTTTTTATCGGCTTGCAAAGTAAGTGGACCGTTGTATTTTTCAACTTGCACGAGTGTTCCTGTCCAAGACTGAGAGCCTTGACCGGATGCATCAGGTGCTTGCAAAATGTTTGGACAACCTCCGATATCGATTCCGGTATCATGATCAATATTGATCCAAGCACCATCTTCCAGCGCAACAGCACCGGGAATCTGAGCGGTCAAAACTCTGGCTGTACGCAGAACTTTGCCGTGCGGGCTGGTCATGAGCACAGTGTCGCCATGCTCAATGCCGCGAGCTTCTGCGTCCACAATACTCATGTAACAAGCTTGTGGATGTGCCTCAGCCAGAGACTCTACCGGGTCAAATACTGTATGAGCACGATGGAGAGTGTGCGGTGTCCACATAAGCAATGGATACTCATCGGTCTGTGCGCCTTGACCATGCGTGGGATTTACCTGCCATTTGCCAATGGGAGAAATTGTTGAGAAGCCATAAGCGTTAACAGCAGCGGCAAGACCGGGTGAGCAGATCTCAAACTTGCCGGATGCTGTAGCGAGTGGACTAGCAACCGGATCATCGTAGTAAGCTTTAAACGGAAGGTGTGAAAGCTTGTCGCCTTTTGACCTTTGTGTCTTGTAGATACCAACGTCCATGAACTCTTGCACCGACATCTTGCCTTGTTGCGGCACTGCGTCTGCTCCCCAGTTGTAGTTGGCGATATCTTCTTCGGTAATCGTGACCAGATTATCGTAAGCTACCGTAGCCTCGTCAGTCATATACTTGCAACCGGCAATTGACAGATACGTGCGCTCGGCTTTGGTGACCGGATCTATTAGCGCCGGGTCAAAGCCCATGGCTGTGGCAATATCGCGAGCGATATCTATCTCGTTGCGAGACTCATAAAGCGGCTCCATAACATGACCGGCCCAGTTGATGGTGTCGTTAGCGCTCTTAAATACCATTTCACCTTTTTCCCACCACGTTGGTGCAGGTAATACTAGGTCTGCGTATTGTGCCGATGGGCAGAAATACGGATTGGTGCAAGCCACAAAGTCCATCTTTCTAAAGGCTTCGATACCGTTGCTGGCACCCGGATTTTGGTTTAAAACGTCGCGATAACCGGCAGCATAGATCATGTGCACGTCTACATCTTGCTTGCCTTGCGGCCAAACATCTCTACCTTGCGCGCCCTCCAAAATGGACTTCCATGACTCAGTCTGCTCAAGCACTTGCCAAGCATCAAAGTCTGTAATTTTGGAGAAGTCCGGCGAAGCAAAAATTACCGGTCCGGCAAATGGATCCGGGATATTTTTATCCGTGGCACGAGCGTCACCAATTTGGATATAGGTCTTGGCAACACCAACGCCTTCGTGAAGACCACTGTACGACATGGTATGTCCAGGCGATCCAATACCACCATGCATAAGTGCCATGGTAAAGAAGGTCTGCGCCCACATCTCACCTGCGGGTATCTTNNTGGATGAGGACTGTGCGGCAAAGAATGCTACCTTATCCACACTGGCAATCTTTTTAGCCAACTCTACGATCGAAGCTGCCGGCATACCGCAGATTGATGCCGCCCACTCCGGGGTTTTTGGAGTGCTATCGTATGCACCAAGCACATAGTCTTTAAAGTTTTCGCCCTCATAACCTTCCGGCATATGATCGGCATCAAAACCTATGCAATATTTATCCAGGTACTCTTGATCATAGGTGTTGTCTTGTATCCACTGATAACAAATTGCCAAGCAAAGCGCAGTGTCGGTTCCGGGACGTACCGGGTACCATTTGTCTGCCAGACCTTGGGTTGTTTGGTTAAACCACGGGTCTACAACGATAAGCTCTGCACCATTTTTTTGGCAGTTATTTACTTGGAACGGCAAGTTGCCGGACTTATTGATAGCCCAGTTAAAGCCAAAGTGAACCTGAAGTTCGCTTTCTTGGATTGTTAGTGCATCGGGAACATCCCAAACGCCACCGGTCATCAACATCTCGGGGAAAGGCCAAGAGCCGTATGATACGGTTCCCCAAGTTGGATATATGCCGGCTCCTAATAGACGAAATACCAGGTCGATTGGATCCCAGTAAACTACCGTGAGAGATTCCGGTGTATATGAGCCAATTAGGACGCTCTTTGGACCGTATGTCTCTACGATTCTTTTGGTTTCAGTGGCAAAGATATCAATTGCCTCATCCCAGCTGATGCGTTCCCACTCGTCTTTACCGCGCAGGTCGCCGTTGATGTTGGTGCCACCGGGTTGCCAGTTAACGCGCTTCATTGGATATTTAACGCGAGCCGGCGAAAGTGTGTGGCTGATCTGTGCATAACCACGAAGACAGGCACGCTTTTGCGGGATCTCCTCGCTGTCCTCGCTATCGGTATCGGTGCCTATGCGTACCGGCACGCCATCCTCAACATAAACCTTAAGCAAACAGCGTGAGCTTTCGCATGAACAGTTGTGGATACAACCGCCACTGATCCAATCTCCCGATGCCAGCTCCCCAACTTGTTTTGCAGGCTCGCCGGTTGTACCAGTGCTGCCGGTAGTTGTTGGCGATGTACAACCTATGAGACCGGCACCTATAGCCGCCGTGCCTCCGAGCAGCGCACTCCACTTAACAAATTTTCTACGTGATACGTCTTTAAGCACCCCACTTTGCTTAGATTCCATATTGCCTCCTTTTAATATCGCAACATTATCCTTGCAAATTATTGTAACAATCAGGCAATATGCAGCTTATTGAGGTAGCATTAAAGTTAGATTAACAAAAATTAACCTATTTCACTCTTCGTTGGCTAGTGCTTTGTAGGCATCCATTCTGTTACTTACGCCTAGCTTGGAGTAGATATTGTTTAGGTGCGTTTTTACTGTGTTAAGTGACACGCTGAGGTTTTCGGCTATCTCCTGTCTGGACATGCCCATATTTAGCAGCGAGTAGACTTCGGCTTCTCTCTTTGTCAGATCGACCTCTGCGATTGGCGATAACGCGTTCGTGACACCTCCACCAACGTGTTCATTCTCTTTAAATGCTTGCAGTACTTTTTTGGCAAAGAGCGCTATTGTGTTTTCTACTCTTCGATAATGCACTATTTCGTGGAGTAAGGCTTTGAGTGGGTCGCCAATGTACAAAAACGGTCTGATCATTCGCTGTGAACTTGCGATTGATAAAGCCTTGTTGAGGTTTTCCAGAGATGCGGCTTTTTGTCTGGCCTCATCGAGCCAAACAGCGTATCTGGCGTACGCGGCTACGAGTATCTGATTCAATCCTTTTTTCTCAGCACGCTTTATCACCTGCTGAACGGTTGCCATAGCTGATCCCGAATCATTTTGGGAATGTTGAATATAAGCCTTAATAAGTTCAGCCCACAAGACATAAAACTCATCCAGAGAGTCCAATTTTCTCAGCAGTTTTTTATGAATTGCGATCGTATCTGAGACTGTTCCACGTAAATAGGACACTTGAGCCTGCACGGCTAGAGCAAAGAGCTGAACCCCACGCGGCAAAAAATTCTCTTCTGTTTCTAGAGATGTCTGCACGCTTAGGCGATAGGCATCTTTGAGCTCACCGCAAGCTGCCAAATACAGTGTATTTACCACTTTAGCCTCAATGAGCATATCCGGATTCCTGTTTACCGAAAGCCGCTTAAGCGAACGTTTGATGCTTTTTGAAGCCTCAGAAAGCTCGTTTCGCTCAACCTGGATAAGAGTCAGTATCGAGTATAACCCTCCATATAAAGTAAAATCCGGCGGACACTCCCTGATGGCTTTATAGCAAACCTCTCTGGCTTCGTTGTAGTTTCCCAAAGCTATCATTGTCCAGCAATATCCTATACGACAAAATGTTGTAAAGAAGAGCGACTTGGCAAGTTCAGCAATAGCTTCACCTTGAAAGTAGGATTCTTGTGCCAAACTATACTCGCCGACACGTTCGTAAGACTCTGCCAAGGCATGAATGAGTATGCATCTCAAAGACAGACCCATGTCATCGCCTTGTGTCTCCAACATTTCCAGGTAGGTCTCTATCGCTTCGTGATAATGACCATCAAACTCCCGACATTTTGTCTTTACGTGCTGGATAATGATAGACGGTGATATAGCTCTCTCCTCGACAATAATATCCGGTAAACGCATTGAAGTGTCTTTGATGTTTTCCTCATATTTTGCAAGCCATCTCAGTGCGTCTTTTGGTCTGCCCCAGCAGATGTATGACCATGTGACCATCAGGCTAAGCGCGGGATCAATACTGAATTTTGCAGCAGGAATATCTATTGCCCATGAGACGAAACTCTGTGACTTATCTCTGCGCTCAAAACCGGCCGAGCTAACAATACTTTCAACAATGTCCGAGTCGCCGGACATCAGCATAGACTTTGCAGCGTCCTCAAAATGCCGATGCCGTTCTTGCCACTCACCTGCCCTCTGACATAGCTTTCTTATCTGATCAGGTCTTAGCTGCATCAATTGTTCACGCAACCAATGCAAGAACAAGGGGTGATATCTATACCAATCGGTATTTCCGCTTACCGGCTCGATGAAGTAGTCCAGCTCGATAAGCTTCTTTATTGTCTCTTTGCTGTTTTGCTGCTCCATCAAGTAATCACACACGTCAGCGTGAAATGTGTCGAGTATCGAGGTCTCCACTAAAAACGTGGCCACCTCTTCTGTCGCCACCCTAAAAATGCAATCGGTAAAAAAGCGTCCGGTCAATGAGTACAGCTCTGTATAATCTAGCGACTTTCGATCCCGTGCAATCGTGCCACTTTTTATGGCATCAATGTATAGGCATATGCCCATTATCCACCCACGTGTTGCAACGTGAAGGTCATGGGCAATTTCTGCGCAATTATCGGTTTTAAGTACCGATCTCAAAAGCGCTTTTGTCTCATCTTCGCTCATAGCCAGATCGTCAACCGTAAATAAACGAACAGCATTTCTAAAGCGATAGTCGGTGTAGCGAGAAGATACAAAAGCTCCGGCAGCTACTGTTGTGATAGAGCTTGGTAGAGACTCGGCCAAAAATTCCATTTTATGTTTGGCATCCACGTAAGGAATGGCATCAAAACTATCAAAGAACAATACGTAGTGTTTATCGCTGCCTTTTGTTTGTTTGTATAAAAAATTGCTTAATGCTGTTGAAAAGGTCTCTTCATCGCCAAACTTGAGTACCGACAACTCTGTATCTTGGATCTGTGGCCATATGTTTTCAAGCATGGCCAAGAAATGTGATCTGGCTCTTACTATGTCGCTATCGGCCTCATCTAAAGTTAGCCATGCAACTTCGTATCCATCCATTTTGCTCAAAGTGTGATACCAATCGCACAGTATCGCTGTCTTGCCATAACCTACCGGAGTGGATACTAATACAACCTGCCAGTCCAGACTATTTTGCAGCTTATCAAACAAGGCCGGTCTGGGAATATAACGCGACGAAGAGGCTGGCGCTGCCAGTTTTGCGTACACCATATTGCGGTCATGCAATTGTTCCAAAATATGCATAAGCTGTACAACCCCTTTTCACCAAAAGACAAAGCAATTTGGCCTTACCAATTCCTTGCAGATGAAACATGCCGGTAGTGCAGATCAGTGTTATTCAGTTCGCGTCAAGAATTGCAGTTTATTGCATTTTACATCTATATAATGCTTTTTAATACAATAATTGGCAGGTCATATGAAAATTACCTGCCAATTATTCAAAGAACTGTTGTGCTATAGCCTACGACTCTACATACTCGATTTCTGCGGTCTCTACCAACCATTTATTGGCTTTGTTTCTTAGAGCCCCTTCGTAGATTAAATACAAACGTCCGGTCTTTTCAAACTCCTGGCGAGCCATGTCTTCTTTTCCGGGTGCCATTTGTGAATATGTGGCTTCGATGTCTTCCGGCTCAACCTTGAGATTGAGATGACGAGCCAAAGCGTCAAGACTAAAGCCTTGTATAAGCATTTCGCGAACTTGCAGCATCATCTGCATGCTAAAACCTTGTTGCCCGCCGCCCTCAGTCTCGATGAACTCCTGCAGCGTGCGGCCTTGCTGGCGCAAGCTGGCTTCCATTTGAGCCATGAGCTCGCCACGTGTAAACTCGTAAAACTCATCGGCAATCTTGCCTTCAAAGCGCTTTGCCAATTCAGAAGCTGCAAAGTAAGCTGTCATATTCTGCGTTTCGTTTTCGCGAGCGCCAAGCATTTGTTGACGAATCTGATCTTCAAGCTCAGCGATGTTATTGCATCCGGGAACACTCTTTTTAACCCAAGCATCAGTTAGAGCCGGTATAACGCGCTTTTGACGCTCGAGTATTTGCACGGTTATTGTAACCTTATCGGCATCGGTGGGGTTTTCCGGATCAGCACTCTTAATGCCCGGAAGTAGCATCTCAAAGGTTTTTTCCTCGCCGATATTCATGCCTACAAGATTCTCATCAAACCCATCCGGCATGAAATTTTGGCCAAGTGTATATAAGCGACGATCGGCAGTTAAGTTTTTGATCTCCTCACCATCTGAGTCTATAGCCGATATCTTAAACATTAAGTCATCGCCCTCTGACAAAGGTTTATCCTCGTCTTTTTCCCACGCAGCAAAATTCTCGGTTATACCTGCCATCTGGGCTTTTACTTCTGCATCGCTAACTTTTGCTTTTTGGATTTTTATCGACACAGGATCATATGATTTAAGCTCGTATTGCGGTTTGCGAGTTACTGTTGCCTTAAAGGAGAACTCACGACCGGGAGCAACCTCTTGGTTTCCTACTGCTACCTGGGGTCGCATGATTATAGAAAGCTTTTCTTGGGTAACCGCAAAAGGTGCTATGAACTCTGAAACTGCAAAACTGAGTGCTGACTTATAATAAGCCTCACCAACTTTGTCGATAACAGCAGTCATCAGATTCTCAGAAGCAGGATTAATGCCATTTTGATACGCCATCTGCATAGTGGCAAACCCTATAGCTTCATCAACACTTGCGGCAGGTGCAGTGATCTGCAGCTCTATCTTGTCTTCCCCAACATCCTTGCGCTTGATCTTCAAAGTCATAGTAGCTCCTTGTCCGAATACAAACAGCAAAAAGTAACTCCGCTTGCATCGCTTGCTTTTCTTGTTGTTGAAAGTGTAGCTTTTCGAACACTTCTAAACAATGGCAAGATGGTTTTTATAGGAATATTATGCAATTTCTTTACGACAGGCTGTCTGAAATCCATATATCTAATCCAAGTTGTCATTCCCGCGAAGGCGGGAATGACAGAGTGAGACTTTAGGGCAGCCTGACGATGAAAAGGCTCCTAGTTTTCTATGCGAATCAGTACCGGGTCGCCTGCGAGCACGTCTTCCAGGTCTTTTAGACCTGCAATTGTAGCTTGAATTGCAGACTCTTTGGCTTTGTGGGTTACATAGATAAGCTCGGCCTTGCCGTCTTGGGCACCGTGTTGAACCATCGAGTAGATGGAGACTTGGTGCTCGGCAAAGACCTGTGCGGTCGCTGCCAGTACTCCGGGGCGATCAGTTACCGGTAAGCGCAGGTAGTAGCTGGTCTCCAGCACATCGATTGGTCTGATCGGTAGCTTTTCTGTATCCCAGACCGGTTGAGTGATCTGCTCACGAAATGCCATATGACGTGCGACCTCGATCAAATCGCCAACAACCGATGATGCGGCGGCGCCTGACCCTGCTCCCTCACCAAAGAACATGGTCTCGCCTACATAGTCACCGGTCACGTAAATCGCATTATAAACGCCGGTCACGTTAGATAGCTGGTGTTTTACAGGCAGCATCGTTGGATGAACGCGGATATCTATGCCGTCCGGTGTGCGATTAGCAATAGCCAAAAGCTTAATGGTATATCCCATCTCGCGGGCAATATCTAAATCAATCGGAGTGATCTTGGTGATGCCTTCTACCGGAACTTGTTCGATGCGGATATCGGTGTTAAAGGCGATGGTGGCCAGTATAGCAATCTTAGCGGCAGCATCGTGACCCTCAACATCGGCAGAGGGGTTAAACTCAGCAAAACCGTTGTCTTGTGCTTCTTTAAGTGCCGCAGAATACTCCATTGAATCTTCACTCATGCGGGTAAGCATGTAGTTGGTGGTTCCGTTAACTATACCCACTACAGATTGGATCTGGTTTCCGGCGAGACTGTGACGAAGCGGACCGATAATGGGGATACCGCCGCCAACAGAGGTCTCGAAGGCAATCTCAACGCCTTTTTCGCCGGCCAGCTTCATCAATTCATTACCACATGCCGATATCAGTGCCTTGTTGGCAGTAATCACGTGTTTGCCTTTATTGATAGCATCAAAGACAAAATCTTTGGCAAAGGTGACTCCTCCTACCAGCTCTATGACTATATCAACGTCGGGGTGGTTGATAACATCGTTACCGTCCATTGTAAATATGTCAGTCACGCCCAGCTCTTTGGCCTCTTCAGGCTCGCGCGAGGCAACAGCCACAAGATTCAGATCGATATCTTGGTCGCGCATATATGCATCATGATGCTGTTTGAGCATCCGAACTACTCCCCCACCTACAGTTCCCAGTCCGATAATTCCAACATTTATGCGTTTCATATATGTCCTTTCAATTATTACACGTCGCAGCGCATTAAGTCTTCGTATGTTTCGCGCCTTACTACCAACCTTGCCTCACCATTGTTTACAAACACCACACCCGGACGTACTTGCTTGTTGTAGTTACTGGCCATGCTCTGACAATAAGCTCCCGTGGCAAACACACATAAGATGTCGCCCGGTTCAGCGCTTTGCAGTGGTGTGTCAACTACAATTACATCCCCGCTCTCACAATGCTTTCCGGCGATGGTCACCACTGTATCGCGCGGCTTGTCAGACTTGTTGGCAATGACCGGCTCATAGTGAGCATCATACAACGCCGTGCGGATATTGTCGGTCATGCCTCCGTCAACGGCTACATATGTACGTACATTCGGAATGTGTTTGACGGTTCCCACCGTATAAAGCGTCACGCCGGCGTTTGCCACGATCGAACGACCCGGCTCTACAAGTATGCGCGGCACCGGCAAAGAGTGAGCCTCGCAGTGTTCTTTGATGTCGTCAACTATGACCTTGCCATAGTCCTTGATTGTGGAGGGTTCGTCCGGCACGCCATAAGCAATACCCAGTCCGCCGCCGGTATCTAACTCCGAGATCACAAAACCGGTCTTCTCACGAATCTCATCCATAAAATGAACTATGACCTCTATGGCTTTTGCGTACGAATTAAGCACAAATATCTGCGAGCCAATATGCATATGCAGACCTTTTAGCTCAATTCCGGGAAGATCTAAGGCTGTCTCTACAGCCTTAAACGCCAGACCGTCTCGAAGTCCAAAGCCAAACTTAGAGTCTTCGCTACCGGTTGTGATATATGCGTGAGTGTCGGCTACAACTCCGGGAGTAATACGTATGAGGATAGGCTGTACCTTGCCTAAATCACGAGCAATGCTGTCGATGCGCGAAAGCTCATCAAAGGAGTCTACGACTATACGTCCAACTCCGGCTGTGATTGCCTCGGTGAGTTCTTGCATGGTCTTGTTGTTGCCATGTGCCACTACGCGCTCGGCCGGAAAGTCCGCTGCCAGTGCGATTGCCAGCTCTCCTCCACTCGAAACATCTAAATGGCAGCCTTCCTCGGCAACAAGTTTGCACATAGCTTTGCAGATAAAGGCTTTACCGGCGTACACTACATCCACATCTTTCCAGTGATAGCGAGTCCATTTTAAATAGTTACGTAGCTGATCGCGAATCTGCTGCTCGTCCATTACGTATAATGCAGTGCCATATTCACGAGCTAAATCTATTGTATTAACGCCACCAATATAAAGCTCACCGTCTTTTACTTCTGCCGATTGCGGCAAAACAGCACCTAGCTCCATGGTGGTCTTAAAATCCGGTCGCGCATTCGGATCGCAGGCAATATTGGCCATCGATCTACTTCCTTTCCTTGAGTTACTATTCCCCTTGCAAATTGAGTGCTCCATTTTACCAGAGTTAAGACAATACAAATGATTGAGGACAGCAGCATCCGCAGCGAAACAATCATACCAACCAGTAGACAACATTTGCCACACGAAAGCGAGAAAAAAAGAGTGCTAAATTAGTGCTTAACGCAGAGATATGTCATGCAACATGTTACATGGAGTATCTCAGCGCTAAACACTAATTTATCCCAATCGCCATATATGCCAGGTGCGCCCCGCTAGCTTGGCCACTGACCGCTGGCTATTTCTTCGAAATCCATGTCTTCTACTCGCTCATTTAGCCACTTGACCAACTCATTGCCGTTTTTGTAGCTGAACCTATCTAGTTCGCGCACTGCAGCGTTTACTCTGCGTATGTCAAATGCCTTGCAGGCATTGCGAAGCTCTTCGAGTACTTTGTTGTCTGGGGTAGAAAGCGTCGGTTTGCGCATCGCTGCATCAATCCTTGATAGCACCGCATTGATGTTGTCTAGCAGCGTATTAACTAACATCTCAAAGCTATCGTGGTTACTCTTGACATACGCTCCATCACCGTCTTTTGCTGCCGTCTCTAAATGCTCCGCTGCCTCGCCAACCTTAAAAGCAAACAGTGTGTTGCTTGAACCTTTAATACCGTGTGCTGCAATGGCATAGTTTTCATACTGCTCATGCTCCAATTGTTCCCTTAGGTTGGCAAGGATCGCCGGGGTGTTTTTGGCATACGAGTGCATCACATCCAAGAGCAACATCTCGTCGCCGTCAAAGAGTTTTAAGGCCTTTTCTACGTCAAGACCTGCGATGGCAGTACCTGCAAGCATCGCCATCGTAGCTTCGTCACCATGCGCTAAAGGCAACTCCTGTTTGCTATCTTCAGCACCCAAAAAGATGTCGCTTGCAATATCCGCTCCGTATAGCTCAAGCTCCTTGTCTCTGTCTCTGACCCATCTGCGTAAAACTGCGTCCAACCTAGAAACGTCGATGGGTTTGGAGATAAAGGCCTGAAATCCACTGCTCAAAAACATCTCTTCATTGCCAACAATAGCGTTGGCAGTTAGTGCGATGACCGGAATCTTTTGCGCATACTCACATTCCATATCCTCGCGGATAATGCGCGTGGCTTCAAGGCCGTCCATACCTGGCATCATGTGATCCATGAATACCGCATCATATTTTGGATTTTGTGCGCGCACCATCTCGACAGCCTGTTTGCCGCTGCTGGCACAGTCAACACGCAGCTTGTACGGCTTGAGCATGCCCTTCACTACATCGAGGTTAGTCGCAATATCGTCAACGACCAAAACGCTGGCATACGAAAGATCTATGCGTGGCAACTTTGTAGAGCCGGCGCGCTTTGCCAACATATATTTAAGCCCCATCAGCGACGAAGCCACCGAGCGACCAATAACTACATCACCAACGCGTTCTTGACGCAGGCGCACAAAAACCTCAGTGCCCTTGCCGTACTCACTTTTTAGCTCGATGCTGCCATCCATCATATCAACCAAACGCTTGGTTATAGCAAGTCCCAGCCCGGTTCCTTCTATCTTGCGATTGGGCGCTCGTCCCACCTGAGCGTAATCGGAAAACAACTTGCTTAGATCATCGGTCTTTATGCCCACACCGGTATCGGTAATGCTGGATTCGATCCAAGTATCTTTTCCATCGCTTACAGAAGAAATTTTCCACTTCACACTGCCTGCATCGGTGTATTTAAAGGCATTGGATAACAAGTTGTTAAAGATCTGCTTAACGCGTAAGTCATCGCCATACAGCAAAGACGGAAAACTCTCGTCTATCTCAAGTTTAAATTCAATGGGTTTTTCGCCGATGCGAACAATATTTAAGGTGATAATATCGTTGATTAAACTAGGTGTATCGTAGCGCTGCTCAGACAATTCGTATCTGCCGGATTCGATCTTAGATATGTCGAGGATGTCGTTGATTATGCTGAGTATAGTTATCCCGGATCCGTGGATCTTTTCGAGTTTATCTGCGATATCTGCGTTTACTCCCTCGTCAGAAAGCGCCAGCTCCGAAAGCCCTACAACAGCGTTGAGTGGCGTGCGGATCTCATGGCTCATTTGCGCCAAGAAGTTGCTTTTGGCATCGTTGGCCTCTCTGGCATCATCAAGTGCGATTTCCAGCTGTGACGATTTCTCCTGAATATCCAGCAGCATCTTCTTATGCTCACGAAGATCGCGCGAATAAGAAGCAACGACAAAGTCATCACCGTATGGAACCCGAACCAATGTATTCTCGGCTGGGATAGGTGCCCCATCGGTGGCTCGATAATCCATCTCGTACCTACAGTATCCATGGTCAAAGGCGTATGTAAGCGAACCCATGATCAGACCTAACGTTGGCTCGCCTGATGGCTGGCGCTCTGGTATGAGCTCAAAATACCTGTCGATGTATTCTTGCTTACTGCCCAGTTTAAATAGCTTGGCTGCCGCTTCATTGCACTCGATCAGGACATGATCCTTGTTCCATAAACGACACGCCAACGGAGTTGCATCAAGCAGCAGCCTTGTATGCTCTTGCCTGCGCACTCTTTCGGTTATGTCTTCCATCGCGCCGGCCACTCTTAGCGGCGCGCCTGATTCGTCGCGCATAGTCACACCAATTGCACGAAAATGACGATAGTGACCTTGCTTAGTTAGTAATCGATACTCCAAGTTATAAGGTGTTTCACCGGTAGTGTCGGTAATGTGGGCGGAAAATGAAGCAAGCACACGGCTTTTATCATCGGGATGCAAGCGGTCTGACCAACTGGACAAAATATTGGGGAAATCATCTACACTCTCAAACCCAATCAAGTGGCGAAACTCATTCGACCACAAAAACTCGTTGCCGAAATCAATGGGATTTGCAGAGCGCACCTTCATGTCCCAATGCGCGATGCCTAATACATCATTTGTCAGCCTATACTTGAGCAGCTCGTATTCGGTCACAGTTTTGCAATTCTTTATAACCCGCTCAAGCAACTCAGCGATTTCGCGCTGATCATCAGGTAGGTCTTGTGTGTTGATGGAAACTTGAAACCCACCGCGCCTAGTGCTATTTGCCAAACGCTCCAGTTCGCTTATTAGTTTTTCGTTTCCCCTGATATCTGGTCTCATCTCACCTATCCCTTACCTTAGCGCTACGACATTGCTCTACCTGCAATGCCACAGCGAAACCCACACGCCTCTCCTCTCAAGGAAGCACCGATTTAGCACTTCCCCGCATTAATCTAAAGGCCACTCGCCATCGGATATCGCCAGAAACTCCATGTCGCTTACTTTTTCACGCAACCACTCAACTATATTGCCACCGCTTTTATATCTAATCGACTCAAGCTGCTGCATCGCCGCATTTACCCTACCGATATCAAAAGCCTTGCACGCATCGCGCATTTCTTGCAAGAGAGCGGAGTCGGGATACTCAGCCATGGGTTTGAATGCTTTACTCTCGATGCTATCGAGCGCTGCACCAATTCCTTGTAGTAGTACCTTGGTGGCGTGCTCAAAACTATTGTGTCCGGATCGCACCACGCCGATATCTTCGGCTTTTGCGGCGCGCTCTAAAGATTCTGCCAGGCGACCAACCTCGTCGGCGCATATTCCATAACTTGACCCCTTTATTCCATGTACCGCTATGGCATAGTTTTGTAGATCGCCATCGTCTAAGTAGCGTTCAAGATCTGATAAAAGCTGTGGAGTATTTTCTGCATAAGAACGTAATACATCAATAAGTACCAACGAATCCCAGCTAAATCGTCTGAGCGCTTTTTCTTTATCGATGCCGTTTATCTCTATATCATTTAGCTGATCACGATCATCCTCGCCATTAAGTGAGTCAATCTCAGCTTGGGTCGCATTTATAGATGCATCAGGAAGTTCGGCCTCTAGCTGGGGATCGCGCACCCATTCACGCAGAACTGCGTCAAGCTTAACGATATCTATCGGCTTTGATATGAACGCCTGAAAACCATTGCGCAAAAACATCTCTTCATTGCCGAGAATGGCATTTGCGGTAAGTGCTATCACGGGAATATTCTTTGCGTAATCAGTGCCGATTTCCTCGCGAATAAAACGTGTTGCTTCTATACCGTCTATACCCGGCATCATGTGATCCATAAATATGGCACTGTAGCGAGGACTTCCTTTTCTAATCACGTCTATTGCCTCATAACCACTAATCACACAATCTATCTTCATTTTGTAAGGCTTTAACATCCCGCATACCACATCAAGATTGGTTGCTATGTCATCTACGACCAAAACGCTTGCATATGACATGTTAAGGCGCACTAAACTCGTAGAGCTTACGCGTTTGGAAAGTGCGTAATTCATGCCCATAAGTGACTCGGATACACTAATGCCAATAGGAACATCAGAAACAAACTTTTGCTTTATGCGCAACTTGACTGTGGTTCCTTTTTCATATTCGCTTTGTACGTCAATTGTGCCACCCATCATGTCGACTAGCTGTTTGGTGATCGAAAGCCCAAGCCCTGTTCCTTCGACTTTGCGATTAGTGCTTCGCTCTACTTGATAGTAATCTGTAAATAGGTTGTCTATATGCTCGGATTTCATGCCGATCCCAGTATCTTTTATGCATGAAACCAACCAAACATCGCTGCCATCGCGCTCGTGTGACAACTCCCACTCCACACTACCTGCACCGGTGTATTTAAATGCATTGGACAATACATTGTTAAATATTTGTTTTACACGCAGGTCATCACCGTAGATAACACTAGGCAACGACTCATCTACATGCAATTTGAAGTCTATTGGTTTTTCACCTACACGCACAATGTTTAGCGTGACCACATCGTTGATCATGCTCGGTGTATCGTATTTAGTTGGCAAAAGCTCAAACTTGCCCGACTCGATCTTTGAGATATCCAAGATATCGTTGATGATGCTTAAAAGTGTAGTGCCGGAGGAGTGAATCTTTTCCAGTTTATCTTCTGTTTCATCGTTAACATTTTCATCGGTTAAGGCTAGTTCCGAAAGCCCCATGACAGCATTTAGCGGGGTACGCATCTCATGGCTCATGTGCGCAAGGAAGTTGCTTTTGGCCTTATTTGCATTCTTGGCAACTTCCAATGCAACCTCCAGCTTATCTGAAGCGTCTTGTATATCTAGTATCGATTCATTTCTGAGTAAGGCATTTACGATAATGAGACTGCCGGAATGCATGATTGACTCTTCGTCTTCAGTAAAAAGCTGCTCGCTTTGGGATTTATAAAAGCCTACAAATCCCCAGAATTTCTCATTAATGAACACCGGAACCAACATGAAGGCAAGTATCTCTTGTTCGTCCAGCCATTTTCTGTCGATAGTGGGCATATCCTTGGATAAAGTGTTTATGGTTTGCCCACGCATCAATATCCCTTTGATCTCGGGGAGTCGTTCATCGTAAGACACGTTGTCTGCTACGGCCACATGATTTGTCTTTGCAGCGCTATCACACCATTCAAAAAGCTGCGATCTAAAGATTGTGTTTCCGTCGTAATAGTTTTTAATAACACGCATCCTGTCAGCGCCTACAATTACAGCCATATTGCCCATGCACTCAAGCAGGGTCTTCTCGAAGTCTTTTGTCTCAGTAGCCAGTAGCTGATCAGCAACATCATTTACTGCTTGGAGCAGCCTGTCCTTATTATTGATATTGTCGATCATTTGCTCTTGCTTTCGATTTTGTGCCTCAAGCTCGCTAAACGGACGCATGGCCAGTCTTACCAAGAAAAACGCAGCAATAATGCCAACAGCCAAGAAGATCATGGCGGCATAAACTTGCCCTTGCATGATGCTTGCTTGCGGACTCTCGTCAAGCGAAACACTCACAGCGACTCGCCAGCCCAACACAGAATTGGAGATAATGCTGTGTGCGCACATCCGCGTGACACCTTCATGCGTATAAGTTTCAACACCACTATCTTCCAACAGTATGTTCTGTACTAACTCTCGAAGCTGATCCTCATCATGCGTTAGATCGTGCTCATCCCTATCGGTGTAATTGTCCATCGCCGATACGATGTCTTCACTTGCAAGTCCGATGAAAGCACCATCCTCGTTGAGCATAAAGATGTTGCCCGTCTGCCAAAGCTGGTGTCCCGCGAGCAGGTCAGAAAATGCCATGCCCGAGATTGTCACAGCCAAAATGCTATTTGAGCCATAAGGCGTATAAACATTCATCACATATTCTTCTAGCACTTCACAATAAAATGGACTTGAAATAATCGTGTCTCCTTTATAGACCATCTCGATGTATTGATTGTGCATGCTTAGATCGTGACTATGGTCAGGCTCACTATAACTGGCGATGGTGCCGTTGCGATCAAAGACCGTATATGCAGATACGTCCGGATACTCGTTAAAAAGCTCCTCCATCAACTGCTCTAGTTCCTCATTGCTCAATTCTGCGCCGGGCTTAGCCTGCGAAAATCGCATGGATATGCTTATCGCCTCTGTTTTTAACAAATCCATATGGGAGCCAACAAGTGCATCTGCAATGCCAATCGCAAAGGTCAAGTCTTGCTCGACAGTTTTCTCTAAGCTGCTGTTTGTAAAATACAGACCTGAGAAAAAAGTTGATGCTGTTGTGGCAAACACGACCACGATAGTCAGCAAGGTATTTCTTACACGCATCGACAATGTACCCACCACTCTCTATCTTGTTGCCACTTGCATTGTTATTGCGCCCTGCAAGCTTTAAGCAGAGCTACCTAGCGCAAGGACATCCCCACAAAACTGTTAACTTATTTCCCCTGTTTTGCTGACGATGGAGATCTCAGAAAAATCCATTGCAAGGATCTCTTCAAAATCCATGTCTCTTACTCGTTCGCGCAGCCATCTGATCAATTTGTTGCCATCTTCGTAACTAAAAGCCTCCAGCCTAGACATCGCTGCATTAACCCTGTTTATGTCATATGCTTTGCAGGCTGCACGCAGCTCTTGCAAAAGCTCCGGATCCGGGGTGGGCGCAAGCGGTTTAATGATTGATTCGTCTACCAAAACTAAGGTTGAATCTATATCTTTTAACAAAGCAAGCACTGATTCCTCAAAAGTATTAAAACGAGCGCTGATCGTGTCTAAGTCCTTAGCCTTGGAGGCCTTCTCCAATTCTTCGGCTGCAACACCCACGCCATCAGCGCAAATACCATAACTAGAACCTTTAATGCCATGCGCAACGATACTAAAGTCTGTCAGATCATTTTTGGCAAGGTAGTTTTTCATGTCCGCTAAAAGTTCAGGGGTGTTTTCTGCGTAAGAGCGCAAAACATCTACTAAAACCGCTTCATCGCCATCAAAGCGCTTAAGTGCCTTCTCGATATTTATGCCACTGATATCCAAGTCAACAGTAGTAAATGTGGATGATCCCGAAGCACTACTGCATACATTTGTATCACCTTTGCCGGTTCCCACCTTACTAAAAACAACCGGTGCAGCCAGGCTCTCACCATCTTCCTCATCGACAAAAGCAATTGGCTTCATTGCTTCGAAAACCGACATGCCCAGCTCTTGCTCTAAATCCTTGTTGCGCACCCACTGCCTGAGTATCACATCCAACCGAGTGATGTCTATCGGCTTGGCGACAAAAGCTTGAAACCCATTCTCTAAAAACATCTTCTCGTTTCCGGCAATGGCATTTGCGGTGAGCGCAATGATCGGAACACTTTTAGCATAATCTGTGCCAATTTCTTCGCGAATGATCCTAACTGCCTCGATCCCATCCATGCCGGGCATCATGTGATCCATAAACACCGCGTTATACTTAGGTGATGCAGATCTAATCATCTCTATAGCTTGAGGACCGGACGTAGCACTGTCTATCATCATCTTGTATGGCTTCATCATGCCTTTTGCCACATCGATATTTGTGGTTATATCATCCACTATAAGTACTCGCGCATAAGAGAAATCATCGCGAATCAGTCTGGTCTGGCTCTTGTACTTAAGTCTTGCATATTGTATGCTACTCAAACTATTTGTTATTGCTTTTCCGATAGGCATAGATGGAATATAACCTTGGCGCAGGCGCAAACTAAATGTCGATCCCCGGCCAAATTCGCTTTCTACAGAGATGGTGCCGTGCATGGCATCTACCAGACGTTTAGCAATAGCAAGTCCAAGACCGGTACCTTGAAGCTTGCGGTCGCTGCTTTTTTCCACTTGATAATAATCGGTAAATAGCTGCGCCATATCCGCTGGCTTTATGCCAATACCTGTGTCCTTAACGCTTGAGATTAGCCACACATAGTCGCCATCTACTTCAAAAGTTGTGTGCCACTCAACTACTCCTGAGTCTGTGTACTTAAAAGCATTCGACAAGAGATTGTTGAATATCTGCTTTACGCGCAATTCATCTCCAAAAAGCATACCGGGTATGTTCTCGTCTACGATTAGCTTAAACTCAATAGGTTTTTCATCAATGCGCACAATGTTTAAAATGACGATGTCATTTATTAAGCTGGGAGTGTCATATTTGCTTTCGACTATCTCAAACTTACCGGACTCGATTTTAGATATGTCCAAAATGTCGTTTATGATACTGAGTATAGTAAGACCGGAGTCATGGATTTTTTCAAGCTTATCAGCAGTGCCTGTTTGCAGTTTGTCTTCAGACAGCACCAGATCAGACAAGCCAACAACTGCATTAAGCGGGGTGCGTATTTCATGGCTCATGTGAGCAAGGAAACTGCTCTTGGCCCTGGAGCTTTCTTCGGCCTGTTCTTGCAAAGCAGCCACGCGCTCAAAAGGTCTCTTGATGAAATTGGAGGCAATGATGGCAGCAAGAATATTTAGAACTACGGCTATGAGAGCCATAATATAAAGACCTCTGTCAAAGTCGCTTATAGGGCTTTCCGATAGCGGCGCCACAATAC